>CAZJTO010000059.1:0-2367 GCA_964548935.1 uncultured Saprospiraceae bacterium | reverse complement strand
GGATAAATATTCTTGACGATATCCTTACTAAATCTATCACCTACGATACTGCCTACTTTTAGCGATAACTGAGAACCCGGTGTTAAGGAATCTATCCGCATCCGTACCGCTGCACGCACTGTCTCGGGTAGAACGATATTGTCTATAACTGCTCCTTTGGCCAGCTTGCAGATGCCATCTTCAATTGTGATCTGATCCTGCACACGTAGCGAGTTTAACAGCTCGATACTAAAAAATGGATTTCCTTTCGCTCGTTTCTTAATCAATTGCGCCAGCTCATCTGATACCATATCAAGGCCTGAGCTACTGCATAGAATCTTATTGATCGTCGAATCATCGAGCGCAGGAAGATTGACGTATTTTACAAGATCAGTAGACTCATCATCAGTCAACTTATAAGGAAATGTCTCGGCATCCAATAGCGCCAATACGACCATTACACCTTCTAGTTTAAGCAAGACTGTATGTAGTAGTTGCCATGAACTATCGTCCATCCATTGTGCTCGGTCGATCAAGAGCACTAGCTTGTTCTTATTACTCGCCTCTTGAAGGATTGACAATAAGAAATCATGTGTAGCTTGAATTCTCTGTGCTGCCGTAAGATCAATATATTTCTGATTTTCGACTATAGAGGTCTGTAGGACAATGTTTAAGAAGGTAGCTTCATCCTGATATTTCAGCTCCAAGTTCTTGATAACGTCCTCTTGAAGATGTGCGGGTTCAGTATTACTAAACCCAAGCAGGTCAGCAAATATATTTTTCCATAGTCTGTACGGAACATCCTTGTTAACTATATCAGATGTGATTACGTAATGTTTTACCTCCTCATGTGTTGATATGATCCTACTTAAGTCACCTAGTAGTTGGGTCTTACCCATACCTCTTTTGCCTTCTAAAATGACCATGTGGTTCTGTCCAAGCTTGGATTCCTCTATAAGATCTTTGAGAGCCTCCAATTCTCGGTCCCTTCCTATTGTCTCGTGTATAACGGAGGTTTTTCGTTGATTTGATAATACACCCTTAGGGTGATATACGGCTACCTGATCATCAAGTCCCTTGATATGATGGAGAGCTGGGCCATCATAGTCTATGACATGCTTTGTAACTGCATAAGTATAAGGTCCACAGGAGACATGATTATACTTAATATCTGAAAGTCTCGCACTCAAATTAACTGAATCACCAATAGTCGTGTATTGCCTAAATAGTTCATTGCCTAAAAGACCACAATAGGCCTTACCCGTACCAACTCCCATCGCTACACGAAAATCTGACTCTCTAAATGCTTCAAGCAGGGTCAATGCTAGTTGTACCGCTCGAGTAGGGTTGTCTTGATGAGCAGACGGAGGTGGACCAAAACAGATTAACATATTTGAATCTTTTTCGTCCTTCCAAACTTGTGACAATAGTCCACCACGCTTGGATATTATGGGTGAAGCTAATTCTGTCAAGCTCTTTAATTTCTCCAAGTCAGCTCCGTTAGAATGATCCCCTTCTAATCGAAGACGTACGAATATATTAGTTACAGGTCGCACTTCAGCGATCCATTTTAAACGGTCTTTATTTATAGGAAAGGATAATGTGATCGGAACAAATGCCTTCAAATTTTGTACTGCATCTGCGCTCAATGATCCTCCTTGTATTGAGTCCTTTAGTGTTACCTCAGGATAGCTGAGGATGACAGAGCAGTGTGCGCTCAGTCGAGTATGTTCAACTGACGTTTTTATTTTCTCGAGAGCGTCATTCGCAATGAGTATATGATTGGGTTTTCGCTCCGTAGAGAGCAGCTTTAGCTTTTCAAAGACCTCTCCACCAAAACCCAGAAGCTTCTTATTTCTGGTGCCATTCAACTCTGTCATCGCCCACCTGCCTTGTGTGATGTTACAATGCAATGACAGCGGATTATTGGAGTCATCGACAGATCTAATATTGGACAAGATCTGAGTAGCACAAGTAATCGCCATAAGAAGATACTCCTCTATATCGCCTTCCTCGCAGGTCCACGCCGACATCAAGCCATCTCCCACGAAGAACCAGGGCTGACCGCCATGACTGGTGATCTGATCTAACAGATAATCAAAGTGCTTATTAAGTATTCGTGTGATCTTTTCAACCCCTTCCTTTCTGTCGTCCATGAGTCGGTTACAGAGGGGAGAGAAGTTGCAGATATCCAGCCATAGTACTGCAGCATGATCGAAGTCTATTGAATCACCAATCTTCCAATTAGGGTATTGGCTAAACTGCGTTTTAATAATTTTTGGTACAAAACTGGTCTCTATACCGTGAGAGGTAGTATTTTTCGATTTGACGCCCATAAAACATCCTAGGTTAGGAGTGTGTCATGAAGATAATGTTAATTTTCGCAAT
>CAZJTO010000058.1:0-12212 GCA_964548935.1 uncultured Saprospiraceae bacterium | reverse complement strand
AACGTCCCAGTGACATGCGGCGTGCTGACGAAGGAAGCATGATCGTCATGTCACATGTTATAGGCCGTTACAATTTTATGCTGTGGCTTACATTATTCAATTCAAATGTGATAGATTTTTTAGTCCGCTTTATGATTTTCCTTTCTAAAAGATCGAATTCTTTATGATGATTTGGACATAATAGAACTATATTTTCTCTTGTTTCCCTTCCCTTTACTTTTTTCGAATCAATATGAGCTGCTTCTATGTAAAAATTTCCATTTGGTCTCTTTAATGTATAATCGCAAATTTGACATTTTTGTCCTCGGACTAATTTTATTGCAGCTATTGCTAAATTATTTCTTGAATAATGTTTGAATTTTGATTCTATACGCTTTGATTCAAATTTTTCCGTTTTGAGATAGTTTTCTGCATTTTTAATTGGATTGTTTGATTCTAATAGCTCGCTAATGAATTCCTCTTCTTCAAATTCTGGTTTCGTGAACTTTTCAAACTTTGTATATATTTTACCGACTTTTGAAGTCTTCTTAGATTTATGATAATCAATATAATTAGATAATGCCTCTAAGGCAATTTTAAGTTTAGGGATTCCATAATCTTTTTTTATTGACTTAAGGAAATAATCAAATGCATATGCATTCAAACCTCTTTGAAACCCTTTGCCTTGCATTAAATACTTAAATACATAAATAAAGTCGTTAGCTGAATTCCGATTCATGTTATGAACTTTAACCAACCTGTCCTTTGCACTTTTCTGACTTATTACTCCCTCAAAAGCATTTTTCGACATTTCATATGCCAGTGGAATTTGATCTTTAGTTATTTCGTTTTTCATTTATTGCTATTTCCTTTTTACCCTAATGGCCTATAACTCCTGTATATATGATCAAAATACTCGATTTTGATCATTTCTACACCAATTGTAGAGTCGGACTATTCGAACCTTACCAAGCCCTTAGGCGTCTTCAACACGATAGCTATCTGTTCAACTCCAGTGCTTACTTGATATCCATCTATATTCAGTGATTCCAGGAGAGTATTGATACGAGATGGTGCAGGACAGCTTAGCTCAATGCGCTCTATAGACAGTCCCTCATCGGGTAATTGATCTGTGGGATGTATCTCAGATTCACTCCAATCTATGAAGAAGGGTGCTAAGTCAATCAGAGGGCTATGATAGGGTACCGTCATCTTCCACTTGATCAAGTCATCACTTGTGGTCTTGCGCTGTCCTATTGAGAGTTGACCGAGATTATCATCATACCGCTTGAGGATGCTGGCTTGGTCTTCTATATGTGCTGTGCTAAAGGCCCAACGTGTGATGCGAGGACCTTGTATCAGGTCAATACCCATCCAGCGATTTGATTGTATGTGACTATCTGGATCAGGGGCTAATAGTTCAAAGTAACTGGTAGGCCCTATCTTGACCAGTGCGTTCTTAGTGCCTTGGGTGGTATGGTATCCCCCGAATATCGGTGCTACTCCTGTCTTTTCTTTGAATAGCGCTATGCCTTCGTCGATGTCTGATACTGCCCAGACGATGTGATCTATGCTCATGATAACAGCTTATGCGTTAAGATTCTGTCCGCGACTTCTCGAGCGCTGCTAACCGCTCCATCCATATACCCTGGGTGGGCTCGGGCCGTTTCGGAGCCAGCTATGATTAATTGACCATCGTCAATTATTGCTCTATACCGCTTATGTCCGTTGTTCTGATGTGGGAGCATATGCTGATGATAGTGACTGTGGGTATAGGGTTCTTCTCGCCAGACAAGTTCGTCATACGTCAGATAGGAGCGTACAATGCTACCGTAGTATTTTTCGAGTTGCTGTAGACATAGCTCTCTGCGTTCTGCTTTGGTCAGATTGTGGTACACTCCATTTAGAAAACCCATTAAACTATGATGCTTGCCCTTATGATCCGAGTGTTCATACATCTCTGGTATCGGACCTACATTACTCATGATGGTGCTACTGAGCTTATTGGATTTCCAAAATGACTCCGCATAGGTGAACCCTACCTTGATCGACTCACCCATCCAGGTGTGAGTGTTGTTAAGAAGCTTTTGAAGTTTATCATTCATGGGAGGCTCGATGTCTATCGTGTTAGCCAAGAGATACGGGGGCAGGGTAGTGATGACAAGCTTAGATTCGGTTGGTCCATTGGTATGTTCGAGTCGCACGGCTCCCTTGTCAACGTGGATTGATGAGACCACATCTGTTAGTGAGATCGTCGTATGACTGCTCAGCTGTTGGTAGAGTCTGTCAATCAATTGTGTGGAGCCACCTTCTATCCGATAGCTCGGGTCCGTATTGGGAGGTAGCTCAACAATCTGGGGAGGACTTGTTGATATGGGTTCATATATGGCTGTTGCTCCGAGGTTTTGAATATAGATGTCGAGGTCTAACTCCTGGAGGAGTGTAGTTAGCTCTGTGTGTTTTTTTCCTAGCCAAGTCGCACCCATCTCTACCTTATGACCACTGGGTGTGGTTGTAGTGAGAATCCTACCTCCTAATCGTTCTCTCGCCTCGATGATGTGTATAGACAAGGGGCTTGCTCTTAAGAAATAGGCGAGGGCCAATCCTGTCAATCCTGCACCGATGATTACAATGTCGCTTTTATTCATATGCTTGATTAATGCTAATATAACCCAAGCTATGGAAGGATTAATGGACCCAAAATATACATCCACAAGATAAACCCGACAATACCTCCAATAAGTCCGCCGAGTATAAATTTTGATCTACTTGGTTGAGGAACTATTTTGAAAATGACGAACAAGCTGATTGCTAATCCGATTATAGCTGTTGAAATGGATACAGCACCATCCCATATGTTCAACTCCCGTGCAATTTTTACTTCGTCAGTGCCCGCACCAAAAAAGGACTCATTCCCTAAAAGTATTTTAGATGTAATAGCCATCAATAAATTGAAAGGCTGACGAAGCCAGAAAAGACTAAGAAAAATCAGGAGCCAGTCGGTCCTATTAAATAAGAGTGCATGAAATTTTCGTCTCCTAAGGAGTAATCCAAATCCAATTAATCCAGTCGTTATAGTCTGCAGTGGTCCGCCAATAATCAGCCATAGCCTATTGACATCTGGCTCTTGGTCTGTCAGGTATTGATAATGATCCAATAATTCTTGAGGTATAGAATCTCGTGTGCCGTATTGTTTGAATAGAGCTTTGCCATATGCCAATCTTTCTTCTTTCTCATAGGATAAACAGCGACAATATTGATAATGAAGAGTACAGCTTAGCCCGAGTGACTTGCCTGCGAAGTAATGCCCCAACTCATGAGTCAGTGTACCAATAATCGTGAACGCTATAAAACAAGAGGCAAATAAGAGCGTGGATTTCATTTCGCTACTGGTTGTTGATGATCTTATCTAATAAACGGATCAATATCAATAACCGATGGCTCAAGACTTCCTACTGATTACTGATCATAGTTTATCAGCCCTCATATTGTCTGACGTCGACAACAATTCTATTTTCAAGTGTTATTTCCAAATAATCAGGATCGATGCTGATGAGACCAGGAACAAAACCTAACTCAAAAATCATCCTACTATCGTTATCCTCATGAAATTCAGTTCCTAAAAGTTCGATTACGTCGTTTTGAGTCTTGCCGATTAGCATCATGCTCTCAATGATATCTTCTGACATCTGATACCGTTCTTCCACATTAGCAGACCATTTCGCTGCATCAAATTCATAGGAGGGGTAATATGAAATGGACATTATCCATATCATAATAAGCGTCAAATAAATCAATGGACTTAGGACAACAGTTGGGATCAAAGCAAGAAGCTTCTGTTTTGCTCTTTTCCTATGTTCAACTTGTTCATTACCCATTTACACAAGAAGTACGTAGGGATGGAGAGTAGTAGAATGATTAATGGAACTTCAGGACTCATTTATTTGGAATTATACCCAAGGGATTATGACCCCTTGAACGAACATCAAGTACTTTTCAAATACTGAATCTCTCCTTACACACGTGCTTTTCATTCTTAATTGAGACGCCATTTTCATCGACATATTCTTCAGTTATGGTCTCGCAATGTGTATGATCGTTGCTCAGCTCGATAAATTTCAGAGCCACAATTGTGATTAGAAATATTGCACCTAAATGATGATCGGGAGTAGTCTTTTTTTCATGGTTCATTGATATTGAATAGTTGATAGGCCCTTTTTAAAGAGGGGTAAGAATCTCGTGTCATAAGTTAAGTCTTTCTCTATTTTTTGCAAACGTTAGTAGTGTATTGTCAAGTTATTATGTTGGCCTGCTCTGAATCCCACTCTTTATCGAGATACTTAAAACAACCATATGCCACAGCGATACAGCCTACAATAAGCCCAAGAACTACGGCATCATTACCGATGTCTGCTCGAGTAGATAGACTCGCATCCTCCATATCCATAAACTGCATAGCGACAAAGGCTATGGCATTGTTGATAGCATGTATGATGATGACATACCATAGAGACTTAGTCTTGTAGTAGATCCATCCCAGTGCCATACCCATACCCGCAGCTGCTACGATTTGAATTGGCACCACATGTATAATACCAAATAGCACAGACGAGATCAATATTGCTTTATAGGGTTCATTGTATTGGTTATTGAGTCCTCGCTGGATCATACCTCTGAAGTAGACTTCCTCAACCACAGGGGTAACCAGAGAAGCAATGATCATGACGGGCAGCCCGAAACCGCCAAACTGATCCAGATAGCCTTGCATGAGTTCTTCATATCCTGGGATGAATTCCATGGGCATAGACGTGCCGATTTTTACGGCAACGAAAAAAACGATACTAACTATGACCGTCATTGGAGTCAGTGACCCATTGCCCCAAGTGAATGAGGGAAAGGGAATAAACTGCTTGCCAACAAGTAGAGATCCGACATAAGACAAGAGTAGGGCATAGGCAATAGCCTCTTCAATCGACATAAATAATCCGAATGGTAGGCCCGCCACCCCTTGCATCACAACGAATATGATGGCCATGAGGATGGCTATTCCGATGGATATACCCGCGATATTTTTGTTGAGAGGTAGATCTGATAATCCTGCGTCTAAAGGCTCATTCATAGGTCAATAATTTAAGTCTAGTTAATCCTGTCTTGAAATTCTGAGCTTAAGTTACTAAATCGATCTAAGGAGTGGGAGATTAGAAAATCAATTATAATCTATGCTCCAACCTCTAATACCAGTCCCTTGAGATATTTCCCTTCTGGATGATAGATACTGACTGGGTGGTCGGCCCCTTGCGAGAGATGGTGGATCACTCGACATTGTCTACCGGTCTCGATGGCAGCAGCGGTAATTGTATCGTAGAAAAGCTTGGCGTCTATGACTTGCGAGCAGGAGAAGGTGAAGATCATTCCGCCAGGAGCCACCTTGGCAATAGCGGCAGCATTGACACGCTTATAGGCTTGAACAGCATTGTGGCGCTTGCGGATGCTCTTAGCAAAGGCGGGAGGGTCTACTACGATGATGTCATAATCATGTGCCTGAATAGTAGCGATGTACCTGTTGACATCTTCAGTTAGGGAGATATGCTGGTCATAGCCGCCATTGAGACGTAAGTTCTCCTCCAATGTGGCCATTGCCGTGCGAGAGGCATCGATGCTGCACACGGCAGTTGCACCATGATGGATCGCATATATAGAGAACCCACCCGTATAGCAATATAGGTTGAGTAATCTCTTATCCTTGGCATATAGACCAAGGAGCTGGCGGTTATCCCGTTGGTCCAGAAAGAAACCAGTCTTCTGACTATTGATAAGGTCGATCTCGAATGTGTGCTTGTTTTCTTGGATGATCACTTTTGTTTTATCACCTCTGATACAGCCGTCTTTGAGTCGTGATGAGTAGGTCTGTGGGAGCGCATTTTTACTCTTGTCATAGATGCTGTCCAGAGATGCTCCTAGCGTCTTAGTGAGTGCTGTGGCGATCTGATCGATCATCAAGTGTATCCCAACGGTGTGACATTGGATTACGGCGACATCATTGTAGACATCAATGATTAACCCGGGTACGCCATCTCCCTCTCCATGAAACAGGCGATAGGCATTGGTGTGAGCATTGGGTAAATCGATCTTGGTTCTAAGCGCCATTGCATTGGCAATCTTGCGATCCCAGTAGTCCTGATCGATGAGTTCACCTTCAAATGATAACAGTCTGACCAG
This sequence comes from uncultured Saprospiraceae bacterium, assembly GCA_964548935.1. GTDB lineage: Bacteria > Bacteroidota > Bacteroidia > Chitinophagales > Saprospiraceae > GYS-P2D. Next base: position 6,014 of record CAZJTO010000058.1, on the reverse strand, counting down.
TATACTGCCATCTTGATAATATCCTGTAGCGAGATAACCTTTACCCTTGGAGTGAATCTCCACTATGGCGCCATCGTCGATGGGATCGTGGGCCAACACCCCTCTGCTAAATATCCACGGATGCTTTCTCTTGATGGATGCGACTCGGTCTTTTTTGATATACAGTATAGGGTAATTTGGCTCCATCTTGCGAAAGTAGCCAAACAGGTAGAATGAAAATAATGTTAGGTAGATTATTATTAACAATCAATTGTTTATATATTAGATTTTTATTTAATATGATAGAACCTCATGGTAGAAAAACTGTTTCTACATCCAGCCATATTAATAGCCTCAGGATTTGAGTGTTTGGACACAGCGGATATTAGATTTCTGAATGCGTTTAAGAAGCACTTCGATCCTATCAAAGACAACTTTGCACAGATTAGATTAATTACTCCTGACGACTTCGAGTTTGGGGGTATATTCAATCCAACTAATATTATGGTCGAGCCAATTAATGGTTTTCGGCAAGCCCAAGAGCGAATCCCTGATTTTCCGTATCTCAACCAATACCAGATTCTTCGGATCCTATATCAGGAGCGCCTAGAGCTAACCTTCCAAAAGATCACTCAAGAGTTGCTCCTAAGTATTAAGAGATCCCTCGGATGCAACGATATGAATATCGCCGGCCTATTTGATAATCCCGATACCTGTAATCGGGCCATCAAAATTATCCAAAAGACCGAAGTCTTTAAGAAAGTACATGCCCTGCATAAGTGTGGATTGGGCAATAGATTATCGGATGCCTTTGCTTGGGTGTTTTATAAGTATCGACAAAATCACTTAGATTAGTGATAACGCCACCGTTTAAGTCAACACTGTTGTTTGTAGGCTTCTCCGTCCTTATCATGTCTTGCGGCGATCAAGACAAGTACATATCAGATGTTACTCAAGTACCCATCATTACCTCAGACATTGATCTCTTCTATGCAACGCTCGATCGTATGGAGCGGGATGGATATTATGAATCTATTGTACAGACGGATTATTTTGACAAGGGTAGCGATGGGTTGAAAGCATTGATTGAGAAGGACGGACTCAATGCCCGTGATTTCATGATGTATATGAAGGAGCATGCTCCATTCTTTGCATCTATCAGACCACATATCTTAGATAAAACAAAATATGTTGCATTAACTGAGAGGGTACTCAAGGAGTTTGATGCGCTATTGCCTGACTCAAAGTATCAGCCAGTATTCTTCTTGATCGGTCAGAATAGACATGGAGGAACCCTTACGGATGCTGGATTTACGATCGAGTTACAAAAGAATGTATTAGGCCTTCCGAATATTGAATGGGGAGCGTTTGACTCTTTACATTTTCTTCCTCATCGTGATCTTGATTATATGATTGCTCATGAGCAGGTCCATGTCACTCAACCATTTGTACCGCTCTCACAGTCTCTGCTACGGATGACACTCAATGAAGGAATAGCTGATTATGTGGCGTTGAAGTTAGCAGACAAAAAAGGTAACCATTCCGCATATACCTATGGCGATCAGCACTATAATCAACTCAAGGAAGAATGGTTATCGGATCTGGATGCACCTATCTCAGATGTAAGGTCTAAGTGGATTTGGAATTGGGGAGCTAATATGGAGAGACCCAATGACTTAGCGTATTATATAGGATTTAAGATAGCAGAAAGCTATTGCTTAAACCAAACAAATCACGCTGAGGCGATCAGACAATTAGTATTTACTCAAGATTATGAGCAAGTATTTAGAGAAAGTGGCTTTGCAGAATGAGGCTATTGCTCTACGATCGTGTCTGACATCGCAGATACGGCAGCTACATTAAAAAAACCTAAGGCCTCCTGACCATTTGTTCTCGTGATGTTGCTCCGAGTATTAGCCTGTGGCACGGTAAAGATGCCATTATCACCGTTTAGGATTTGATCACGAGCGATTTCAAGAAAATTGAACCCCTCCACAGAAATAGAATGTATCTCTACCCTGATTTCATCGCCTATATCCCAAGGTGAGGGTAGGCCATTTTCATTGATGGTATTGGTGAGCTCGCGGATCGGTGGTATAAAGATGAGGCCATCCACTCTTGAGCCTGAATCAAACCCTGCATCAAATGCGATATTGAGCTGACTAGCATTGTTGAGAAAATTGCCATTTCTAAAAGTCTGTATCCAATAAGCATCGCCTTGGCCCATGGGATCTCGAGCAAAGAACTGCGTATAGATTCCATCATCACTGAATAATTGGTCATCTCTAAACTCCTGCTGGATAGAATCTAATGGTGGGACTCTATTGATAACAGTCTGTGCTACAAAATCTCCTCGTCTATGCTCAATAGACAGACTCATGATATCCCCAACCTCTCCGATGTTGTTGCCAGCTTCAGGAGTAAATGTATAAGTCGAAGCCGTATCAGTCACAATGAACTCATATGTCTCGCCCCGAGTCTCATTAGTGACTCGTACCTCTGCATCTCTCAGAATCGTCGTCGAACTATTAAAAAAACTCTGAGATAAGGTGAGGCGTATCTCTTGAGTCTCAGGTTTGTTGTTTATCCAAGCATCTATGACGACATCTCCGCCATCACCATCGATGTCCAGCTCTACTACATCCTCGCAGGAGAACAACATAGAGATTAGAAGTAATAAGGCTATATACTTAAGTGCTCTCATTGGTTGACTTTTAAAATTTGAAGTTATAAGCCACTGCAGGTATAAAACTACCGAATACGGATAGACGTACAGCTTCTTTGACACCATTGCTTGTCTGTCTAGTGAAAATGCTGAACGCATTGCGCCGACCATAGACATTGTAAACAGAAAAAACCCATTCGCTCTGCCATCGCCTAGTAAGATTCTTCTTGCCTTGTAATGTAGCAGAGAAGTCTAGACGGTGATAGACGGGGATCCTAAAGTTATTACGAGCATTGTCAATGTTATGTGGGATGATAAACCCCTGTTGCTCGATGCGAGTCGTAGGTAAGGTCAGTGGTGTGCCAGAAATTATGCCAAAACTGGCCGATATATCTAGCCGTTTACTGGCTTCATAAAAAGTAGTCAAGCTCAAATTGTGCGTTTGATCAAACCGTGTTGCATACCATTCATTATTGTTAATGCCTTCTACCAGTCGTTCACTCCTTGCCAGCGTATAGCTTGCCCATCCAGTGAAGCGCCCAGCGGTTTTGCGCAGGAACAGCTCAAGGCCAAATGCTCTTCCTTTCCCTTCGAGGATATCTCCCTCTATAAATGGATTGAGGAGTAGATCGGCACCATCCACATAATCTATGAGGTTATCCAATCTCTTAAAATAAGTCTCTACGCTAAACTCTAAGGTGTTATCTGCCGAATTCAGGAAGTAACCTATCGCCACTTGATCCGATATCTGTGGGCGTATATTGTTGGTACTTGGCGTCCATATGTCTACAGGCGTAGATGCAGCGGTGTTGGACAATAGGTGTATGTATTGTGCAGTACGATTATAGGTGGCCTTTAATGATTCTTTATTGTTAAGTTGAAATTTTAGCGATAGTCGAGGCTCAAGATTGGCGTAGGTCTGTATAGACTCCCATTGATCAAAGCTCTCGGTAGAGGTGACTGTGCGGCGCTGGCCAACTGGAGTCTCAGTGTCAAAAGTAAATACATCACCTTCTCCCACATAGTTGAAATGTGATAGCCGCAATCCGTAGTTGACGGTAAACCTATCTGATGGTGTTAGTTCATTTTCTATATACAAGGCCGATTCGATGGCAAATCTATTCTCCAGAGATAGATCTAAAGCTTCACCTTCGCTGATTCCAATTGCATTGCCAGGATTAAACTCATAGATGATCAGTTGTCCGCCAAATCTCACTTGATTATTAGGATTGACAAACCAGGTAAACTCTGGCTTGATCGCATAATTTTTAATAGCTGCATCCCAATCAAACCTGTTATTGGACTCAGCACCAAAACTGAGCTGATAATCATAATCACTGTAATAGGCGGTCACATTGCCAAATAAACCGTCATTATAGATGTGATTCCAACGGAGTGTTGCCGTGGCATTACCCCAATTGAAGCCAGCATCATCACCAAACCGAAAGTTGTCGCGCCCCGTATAGCCTGATAAGAACAGGCGATCTTTTTCGCCCAGTGTCCAGTTGGTCTTCAGCGTGAGATCATGAAAGTTGAGTGCAGACCCTTCGGCTTCCTCACTTAAGAAGGGCTGTGCCAATACGTCTGCATAAGACCTCCTGCCGGCTATTATAAATGACGCTTTATCCTTTATGATCGGCGCTTCAACGGATAATCTGCTGAATATTGCTCCTATGCCACCGTTGATGGCCAGATTTTTATTGTTGCCTTCTTTCATCCGTACGTCGAGGATGGATGACAATCTCCCTCCGTATCGGGCTGGAATACCACCTTTATATAGCTTGACATCTTTGACGGCATCAGGATTGAATACAGAAAAGAATCCAAAGAGATGTGACGAGTTATATACAGGGGCTTCGTCCAATAACACCAGATTTTGATCTATACTCCCACCTCTTACATTGAATCCAGTGGCTCCTTCTCCTACTGAACTGACACCAGGCAGTAATTGTATGCTCCGCAGTATTTCCACCTCACCCAAGAGGGTAGGGACTTTTTTAATAGTTCCTATATCAAGCTTGTTGACACTGATCTCTGTGCTGCTGACGTTGGCATTAGCTGCCTCTGAAGAAATAACGACCTCCTGCAGTTCTTGTGATTCGACGCCGATTTCCATGTCCAATTTGATATCTTGATCGATGGTTACTTTTTCCATCCTCGTATCAAATCCCACATAAGAAAAGATTAATGTGTAAGAACCAGCTGGTAGATTGACGGAGTAAAATCCATACTCATTGCTTACCGTGCCAGAGCCAATCTCTTCGATATAGACATTAGCACCGATGATCGTCTCTCCGTTCGCTGCATCTTTGATATATCCGCTAATAGTGTGGTTGTCGCCTTGACTGTAGCCTATATGGCTTGCCAACACTAGTAAAATGAGCTGCCAGAAAAGATTTTTCATGTTTAGATTGTTAAACTCACAATGTATAAACGTCAGTAAAGTTGGCAATGTCACTACAATAACGTCAGTAAAGTTGGCAATGTGACAACAATTAATGTTTACATTAAGCGTAAGGCGGCATCTGATTCTTATTAAATAGTAATGCAGTTTACAGACTACTATTAAAATAATAGGAATTACGGCTTACCCTAAGGTACATCAGAGATATACTAGCTAAATTTCCGGATTGAAAAATTTGTGTTGGTTTGGCACGATAATGGCATTTAGTAAACACATTAATGTTTTTAATAATGTTAAGGATATTTTGACATAATGCTTGTCATCATATCGTCGTCAATGCAATAGATCAATAGATAAATGAGAAAGGTTCTAAACCTAACTGCGATTATTCTAGTATTTCTATCCGCTTACTCATGCGAAGTTGCGGCACAAGAATTCATAGACGAACTTATCATCGACTTTGATGGTAGTCCTACTGAGGTGATTTCGATTATAACGGAAAATGATATCGATCAGCCAGGGGTGTTTGGTATACGCAATGGCGCATTTGAGATTACTGATGTTGAGGGGACAGCATGTGGTGACGCCGCCATGACTGGCATGAATGATAATTTAGCAGTCGTAGTCGGAGTAGCGACTAAAGCTTATTGCGGTGTTATTATAGATATAGAAGCATCATTCCAAGGTGATTTAGAAGATTGTCTCAGTCCTGGCACCCCAATCGGCTGTACGACGATCGGAGTAAGTGAACCAGGAGGAGATGGAGTTTCAATATCCGTGATGATTGGCGGAAATGAAGTCTTGGTTGGAGGCTACTGTGGTGATATGCCAGTGGGTAGTTTTAGAGTAACGGGACTCGACATAGAGGTAGGTGATGTGATCCAAGTCAATATAACAGGAGGCACTCAGGCTCCAGATGAATCCTACTTTATCGAAAGAATACTCGTACGAGGTACAGAGCGTTCA
>CAZJTO010000057.1:0-12251 GCA_964548935.1 uncultured Saprospiraceae bacterium | reverse complement strand
CACTGGACTATCTCGTCAAGCCCATCAGCTTCATCCGATTTTTAGATGCTATAGAAAGATATCGATCATTGCACGTGAAGCAGAACACGACGCAAGATGACACACAAGACTTCCTCTTTGTCAAATCAGAATATCGCCTGCAAAAGATCAATACTGGAGACATATTATACCTACAGGGCAATGGCGACTACTGCAACATCATCTGCGCTGATAAAAAGATCTTGACGCTGGAGAAGCTTAGTTCTTTTGAAACTCGCCTGTCTCCTAGACAGTTTATCCGAGTACATAAGTCTTACATGATTGCAATCGAAAAGATCGAGTACATCGAGAAGAAAAGAATTAGGATAGGAGACTCGATGATTCCTATTGGGTTGACCTATGAAGAGCGCGTCAAGAAGTTAATAGGCTAAGAATTTATCGCAAGGCTCTACGAACTACAACTCAGAGCACTACAGCCAATCTTGTTCTTTGCCCAGTCTGGACGCTTGGCGTACCATTTAGGATATGCTGAGGAGTTATTCGAGCAGGAGAAAATGAGTGGTTGGGTCATAACGACTAAACATAATGCTATGGTGAGCGCCGTAGCGTTATGATGAATCCTGTTGATATGGAGCGCCTTGGTCTTAAAGCTCAATCCTCTGATCCCTATCCCTGAATATGCCCGCGCTAGCCAGACCCCTATCTATAAGAGTGTGCGGGTACGGGTGTATGGGATGTAGTCTTTAGGAGGACTGCTCTGTTGGGGGTGACCGGCAATGCAAAATGGATATGCCGCTCCTCTGGAGCTCTCTATACTGCGCATATAAAAATGCTATTCAGGTTAAAGCTCCTCTGGAGCTGGTTGTATTCCTTTTATGAAGTTAGCCATCAGTCGGCGATTAGATTATCACATTAACAAGCACGTTTTTTCCGTACATTTAAAACAACTCTTAATGAGGCTAAATCAATAGCGCCGTAGGTGTGAAAAATCAATAACCCCATCGGGGCGCATATAACTAGCTCCGTAGGAGCGCAATATCAATTGCCCTGAAGGAGCGAAACATTCGTAGGCCCTGGCGAGTATAGATTAAGTTCGTAGGCACTCATAAAGAGTATGATAAAATTGACGCTTGTACAGTAAACATGTTTAAATAGTCATATGAAATATAAGAGGATACATAGCATCGAGCAGTATAATGAGTACTGTGATACCTATGAGCGCTTGTTGACGAAGGATTCAGAAAAATATTCAGAAGAGATAGATCTACTCGAATTACTTATTGAAGATTTTGATAACCGAACAATAGAGGCAATCGGTATAGATGAAGACCTAAATCCTGTTGAAATCTTGCAATACCTAATGGATGAAAATAAGTTATCTAAGGCGGAGCTTGCACGTCAACTCAATGTGTCGAGACAATTGATTACTGAAATCCTGAACTATAAGAGAAACATCAGTAAAAGGATGATCACAAAGTTGAGTGATCGGTTCAACATGCAACCAATAGCCTTTAGTAGAGACTATGAGCTAAAGGGTACGGAAAGTAAGGTGGCTGCCGCTTAAGTGCAGGGGATGGAATCCACTTTTAGTTCTAAATACACTATAATGCAGCAGAGATAAGAGATTAATCAAACAAGAACGATAACAAGCCTATTACCATGAAAAAATCACACTATCTACTCATCTCACTTCTTGTATTCGCACACTTTTTACTAGGCCAAAGCTATATCACCAATGTCACTATAATCGATGTAGAGGAACAAAAATTAGTACCCAACCAAACAGTAGTTATAGCTGAAGGTATCATTGCGAATATTGGCCCAAGCACGGGAATAGAAATTCCAGACAATGCCACGATAATCGATGGAAGGGATAAATTTCTCGCTCCTGGGCTCGTCGATGCACATATCCATTTCTTTCAAAATGGTGGAATATATGCTCGACCGGATGCGCTAGACTTGAGAAAGTATCATAGCTATGAAGATGAGATCGCCTTAACGAAGTCCGATATGGAAACCAAGCTAAGGAGATATCTTCAGGCCGGTATTACCACCGTGATTGACGTGGGCGCCACTCTTCATTTTTTGAATCAACGACATGAGTTCACAGATAAATCTTATGCGCCATCAATTTTTATCACGGGTCCCTTGTTGACAACCTATGAGCCCAGTGTCTATAGAAATCTTGGTGAAGATGAGCCATTTACTTTGACACAAACTATAGAAGAGGGTATAAACGGTGTTCGGCAACAACTAGAGCACAGACCTGACTTTATTAAGATTTGGTATATCGCTGGTGCAGATGGAATGACCGTAGAGAATAGTGCTCGCAAGAACCTGCCCATTGTTAAGGCAATCATTGATGAAGCACATAAAAACAACCTAAAGGTAGCTGTCCATGCAACACAGCGAATCACCGCACAATTGGCTGTTGAGAATGGTGCGGATTTCTTGGTTCATAGTGTGGAGGATGAAGTGTTACAGGACGATTTCGTTCAACTGATGAAGGATAATGATGTAGTGCTGTGTCCTACTTTGGTGGTGCATGCGGGCTATCTCGATACCTATGCTCAGAGGATCGAGCCGAGTCAATATGAGCTAATGTCATCAGACCCAATTCAGCTAGGTTCGCTTTTGGATTTAAAACATTTGGCCGATACCGTATTATTTGAACGATATAAGGAATATGCTCGCACCCCAGCTGTTATTGAGGACTCAAGAAAGACAGATTCGATTAGTTTGGTCAATCTAAAAATGCTATCCGATGCAGGTGTGGTCATCGCTACTGGCACCGATGCGGGTAATATTGGGACTATGCATGCTTCATCTTATTTAGCAGAATTGCGAGCAATGCAAAAGAGCGGTATGACCAACTGGCAAATTATTGAGGCCTCTACCATTAATGGAGCCAAGGTGCTCGACAAGGAGGACGAGTTAGGTTCAGTACGTATTGGTAAAAAGGCAAACCTGATTCTCTTAGATGCCAATCCAGTTGAACAAATCGAGAATGTTACAAAGATCCATCGGGTAATTAATAAAGGAGATCTCTTTGAACCCAGGGCCCTATTGGAGGACTCTCCGGCAGATTTAGTACAACGGCAACTGAATGCCTACAATTTTAGAAACATTGATGCTTTTATGGAGCTATATGCCGATGACGTAGAGGTGTATATATTTCCTGATCAATTACTGTATGGAGACAAGGCAACGATGCGAACAGCCTATGCTCGTTTGTTTGATAATACGCCCAATCTTCATTGCGAGCTGAAAGAAAGAATTGTACAGGGTAACATCGTCATTGACAAAGAACGTGTCCGATTTGGCGATTCAATATTGGAAGCTGTTGCAATCTATCATACTGAAGGTAACAAGATCAAGAAGGTATATTTTATTAATTAGGAAGGCCTTGAAATTGAGAATAATTAGAAGGCTTCTCTAATTGGAAAAATTTATAAAGACGATATACTCGAATATTTAGAGTTGTAGAATCTTACATCCAAGTGGGGGGCGAGCTCTCCAAGAACGTCTTAATACTACGTACTTTTAGTAAGGTAACTCGTAGACTCTTTGAGAGATTTATTGATAAGAGCTATTCATTAATCAGATCAACCATGTTTTGGAACAAACGCAGAAAATGTCCTATAGACAATGAAGATCAATCATGGGTCAGGGATATGCTTCAATGGATAGACACAGAGATGTTTCCATTGGAATCTAAAGAAACCATCTTACCCTTAAAGTCATATATAAGCCATGATTTTAGAGGTGTTGAACAAGATGCTGAAGTTGTGCTCCAAGAAGTTGCCAAAATATTTGATATACCTATAGATGACATTGAATTGGGCTTCTATTCTGAAGAACCACTTGAACTTGACAGAGGATTGGTGACGAAGACTGAAGATGGAAAAAGATCTGCAGGACTATACTATCAAGATGAGCAGAGCTACTATATAGATATTGAAGTCCAGCAGTTGAAACGACCTCATTCATTAATCACTACTATGGCTCATGAGTTAAGTCATTATGTCTTAATAGGATTGAATGATATATATACCGACACTATAGAAAATGAATGGCTAACGGACTTATTTACCATCGCTAATGGTTTTGGCATATTTATGGGCAATACAAAGTTTGAATTTAGTCAGTGGTCTTCAGGAGACGGTTGGGGTGGCTGGTCATATCGTATACAAGGGTATTTGCCACAACAAATTATTGGCTACGCCATGGCAGAGATAGAGATCAAGCGCTCAAACTCAATCCCAGATTGGACTCAATACATGAGGGGCGATTTTTCAGATGATTTCACCAAGAGCATGAAGTACTTATTGTCTAATCAGTATATCTAATAATGTTCTCACGAACTACAACTCAAAGCACTACAACCAATCTTATTCTTTGCCCAGTCTGGACGCTTGGCGTACCATTTTTCCATAGGCGCTTGTTCAGCATAGGGCCGCTTGAGCAGTTCATCAAGTTCGTAGATGAGGCTATAGTTTCCTTTTTCGGCCTCGTCTATGGCCATCTGAGCCATATAATTACGGAGTACATATTTAGGGTTGATGGCTTTCATATTGGACTGGCGTTGCTCATCGGTGGTCTGAGCTGTTTTGATATGCTTGAGATAGCCTGTGAGCCAATCGATCCAGCTCTTGTGTGTGTCTTCCGCTGGGTCATCATAGAGGGCTGGCAGGATCTTGGTCCACGCCTCCTGAGGACTCTCATCACTATGTAGTGTACTCAGCTGACGGTAGAACATGGTCATGTCGAGATTGGAAGACTTCATGAGCTGATCGAGCTCAGCGATGTAGCTGTCATTGATCTCTTGATTCGTCAGGCCTATTTTACTTTTCAGCATTGATATAGACTGCTCTTGATAGGCCGTCTTATAGTGATTGAGGATTTCCATGAGGGGTTCGGCCTCTTCTATTAGCGGATAGATCGCATTAGCTAACTGTGCCAGATTCCATTGACCGATATACGGTTGATTGGCAAATCGGTATCGCTTCGTGGCACGGTCAGTAGTGTTAGGCGTCCAGTCGGGGTCATAGTTGTCTACCCATCCATAGGGCCCATAGTCTATGGTCTCACCGAGTATAGACATATTGTCGGTATTCATCACTCCGTGGACGAAGCCCACTCGCTGCCACTCTATCATCAGTCTTAGAGTGTTTTGAGACACTTCTCTATAGAACTGGATATATCTCTGTTTGTCATCATCACCAGTGATATGAGGGTACTGATGTTGGAGGGTATAGTTCAGGAGTTTTCTGAGGTTGTCATGATCATCTCGTGCCGCGAAGATCTGAAAGTTGCCAAAGCGAACGAAACTCTCAGAAACTCTGCAAACAACAGCACCGGGTTCGTAGGCGGCATTGCCGTCATACATCATATCACGGAGGACTTGATCGCCCGTAAGACATAGCGACAGCGCTCTGGTCGTCGGCACACCGAGATGAAACATGGCTTCGCTCATGAGATACTCCCGTATAGATGATCGTAACACTGCCAAACCATCGGCACGGCGAGAGTAGGGTGTTGGCCCAGCGCCTTTGAGTTGGAGGGTATAGCGCTTGTCTTGAGAGTTGAGTTGACAGAGATTGATGGCACGACCATCTCCGAGCTGCCCTGCCCAGTTGCCGAATTGATGCCCACCATAGCACATCGCATAGGGTGTCGTATCTGGCAATACTCGATTGCCTGACATAAAGTCTCTAAACTCATCTGTTGAGAGTTCTGATTCTGATATCCCAAGCTCTCCTGCCAAGGTCTTGTTGACAATGATCAATTCTGCCTGAGCTGTTGGGGTGGGAGCGACCGGTGAGAAGTGCGCCCCTCGAACCTGGCGAGGTATATTAGTAGAGATCTGGTCAGCCTCAAGCTGATCGGCAAATGTGTTATTGAGCTGGTCTGTCCAAGGCATCTTCCATGATTGTTATTACTAAACGTGACATTGGATGCCGTAGTTGACCGATGGATAGAAAACTCTCCATTCTTGTCTTGCTTAAGCAGAGCACCATTCGTAATTACGTCTACAATTACTTAAATTGTCGATTCGACCTATTAATTATAGACCTATGAAAAATTACCTATTACTATTCCTCCTGAGTTGTGTCAGTACTTGTCTATTATCTCAAGAGATGATGAAAAAGAAGATGATGAAATCTTCCGAACATGACCGGACTTTGGAAGTAGAGTCTGAGGTGATCACCCAACATCAAACCACCATCAAGGGGCAGCGCATCAATTATACTGCAAAAACAGGCACGCTGCCGGTATGGGACGAGAAGGGCCATGCCATTGCTTCTCTATTTTATACCTATTACACCCGAGATGGCATAACAGATCGGACTACCAGACCATTGTTTATATCGTTTAACGGTGGGCCGGGCTCTGCGTCGGTATGGATGCATGTAGCGTATACTGGACCGCAAGTGTTGCGGATAGATGACGAGGGATTTCCGATACAACCCTACGGTATCAAAGAAAACCCGCACTCCGTCCTCGATGTGGCTGATATCGTATTCGTCAATCCTGTCAATACGGGATACTCGCGAGTAATCGATATGGACATGAAGAAAGAAGATCAAAAGAAGATGTTCTTTGGAGTTAATGCCGATGTCAAGTATCTGGCAGAGTGGATCAATACATTTGTCACTCGCAATAATCGATGGCGTTCTCCCAAGTATTTGATAGGTGAGAGTTATGGTACCACTCGGGTGTCTGGCCTTGCCCTGGAACTGCAGAATAGACAATGGATGTACCTCAATGGTGTCATATTAGTATCGCCAACAGGACTGGGCATCGAGCGAGATGGCCCTGTTGATGCCGCCAATAGACTCCCTTACTTTACCGCTGCGGCATGGTATCAAAAGGCGCTACCTCCAGAGTTGCAATCTAAAGATCTCGATGAGGTTCTCGCAGAATCCGAAGCATATACCATAAATGAATTGCTGCCCGCTATGGCGATGGGTGGATTCTTGTCCCAAGAGAAACGAGAAGCTGCTGCCGAAAAGATGGCCTATTACTCAGGGCTTTCCAAAGACATCATCATGAAGAGTAACCTGGATGTATCGACCAGATACTTTTGGAAGGAGTTGCTCCGTGACGAGGGCTTTACGATAGGGAGGTTGGACTCTAGATATCTCGGCATCGACAAGATGGATGCTGGCGATAGTCCCGATTACAATAGTGAGTTGACCTCTTGGTTGCATTCGTTTACACCGGCGATCAATTACTACCTACGAGAGCATCTGAACTACAAGACTGACATCAAGTACAATATGTTTGGTCCGGTCAGACCATGGGATCGTACGAATGATAATACGGGTGAAAACCTGCGTCAGGCTATGGCTCAAAACCCATACCTCAATGTCATGGTGCAATCAGGGTATTTTGATGGAGCAACCACCTACTTTGATGCCAAGTATACGATGTGGCAGCTTGATCCGAGTGGTAAAATGAAAGATCGATTAAGCTTCAAAGGATATCGCAGTGGTCATATGATGTACCTCCGAGCGGAGGACCTACAGAAGGCTAATGATGACATCAGAGTATTTATCGAGAACACTTTGCCAGGGGAGGGTGTTCCTGCTAAGTATTGACACTTTCGGTTTACCAATCAGTAACAATTCTATGGCTAAAAAATATGACGTAATCATCTGGGGAGCTACGGGCTTCACAGGTCGCTTAGTAGCGGAATATATCAATCATCAATACGGTGTAGACCAATCCTTACGCTGGGCTATGGCAGGCAGAAACATGGACAAGATGTCTACTGTCGCCAAGGAGATGGGGATATCAGGTATCGACTTTATTCAGGCAGATAGCCATGACAGATCGAGCCTAGATGATATGTGCGCTCAAGCGAAGGTAATCTGTACTACAGTAGGTCCGTATGCCAAGTATGGCACTGAGCTGGTCCAAAGTTGCATTGCCAATGGAGCGGACTACTGCGACCTGACTGGAGAAGTACAGTGGATGCGCAAGATGATCGATGAGCATCAAGAAGAGGCCGAAGCTAAAGGAGTAAGAATAGTGCATACCTGTGGTTTTGACAGCATACCATCTGACATGGGGGTCCACTTCCTACAGCGGGAGGCGATGAGCAAATTGGGTCAATATTGTGATCAAATCAAGCTACGAGTGAAGGCATTCAAAGGCGGGCTCAGTGGCGGCACATATGCCAGTCTATCCTATGTCATGGAACAAGCTCAGGACGATCGCAACATCTATAAGGTTCTCACAAATCCCTATAGCCTTAACCCTGACGGCCACCGCACTGGTCCTGACCGTGAAGACCTCAGATCAGTCGTGAAGGATGAAGACCTCAATGCATACATAGGGCCCTTTATCATGGCAGGTATCAATACTAAGGTGGTCAGGCGGAGTAATGCCTTGGCCAATTTTCCCTACGGCAAGAACTTCTTATATGATGAAGCAATCATAACAGGGCAGGGCCTAGGTGGTAAACTTAAGGGATATGGCATGCTGGCTGGTCTAGGTGTCTTGATGGCTGGCAAGCCCGGCTCAATGTTTAAGAAAATAGTTGATAAAACTCAGCCTAAACCTGGTGAAGGCCCTAATAAACAACAGCGAGAAAACGGATTTTTTAATATAAAACTCTTAGGAAAGGTCGACGACAAGGTAGTCTTAACGGCCAAGGTCACAGGGGATAGAGATCCTGGATATGGATCTACCAGTAAGATGCTGGCAGAGAGCGCTATATGCTTAGCACTCGATAAAGATAAAACACCAAAAACGGCAGGAATGCTCACTCCGGCAGTTGCCATGGGTGATATTTTATTAGACAGGCTCCAGGCTCATGCCGGGCTTACATTTTCAATTGTATCATAAAAAATTAGAATTAGAAAACATGAGAATACTCATTATCGCATTATTGACAATGACCTGGCTATCTATGAATGGTCAGGAGGACGGACAGGTATTTAGATATCCTTCACTCAGCTCGGATGGAGCTCAGATTGCATTTACCTATCAGGGGGATGTCTGGACGGTGGCAGCTCAAGGCGGCGATGCACGCAGATTGACCATACATGAGGCCTATGATTATGCAGCCCAATGGTCTCGTGATGATGATCGCATCCTCTTCAGCTCCAATCGTTATGGTAATGACGATCTCTATACGATCAGTGCCAATGGTCAGGATCTCATGCGATTGACCTATAACAGTGCTGGAGACTATAATGCCAGTTTTAAAGATGACAATACCATACATTTTTCTACTCGCCGCAACTGGGCGATGGTTGAGCGTGAAGCAGAATACTATGAGATCAGCGCTACTGGTGGTACGCCATATCGATCCATGGAAGCATTGGGCTTAGAGTCGTCATATAACAATGCAGGAACTATGTTGGCATTAGTACGTGGTACATGTCGCACGTCGAGAGAGAAATATAGAGGCCCAGCTAATCGCAATATTTGGGTGTATAACCCTGTAACCGACACCTATACACAGCTGACTACGGATGAAGGTCAAGATACTCAACCGCAGTGGGGGAGTGGCAATGAGTTGTACTATCTCTCTGCTAGCGAGGGACGATACAACATCTACAGACAGACGATTGATGCGAATGGTGCCGCCAGTGGTGCACCGGTAAAGCTCACCGATCAGACTAAAGAAGGGATCGACTGGTACGAGGTATCTCGTGATGGTAGCACGCTGGTATATACCTTAGGGGGATTGATATATACTAAGAGCACAGACGCTGGTGCTACCGCAGAGCTTGTCAGTATTAATGTAACGGAGGACTATAGGTTTGATCCAGATGAATATATGACCAATACGAATGGCAGCAACGAGATTGCCCTTTCGCCCAATGAAAAATTGATGGCTTATACGGTCAGAGGCGATGTATTTATCAAGAAGAATGATGAAGACAAACCTCGATCTGTGGCTCCATCACCACATACTGCTCGAGAGAGTGATGTAGCTTGGATCAATGACTCAACCATCATATTCTTAAGCGACAGAGATGGAGACTACGACCTATATGCAGCTCAAGCCAAGGACGGCGGGGACATATTTGAGACATTTGAGTGGACAACGACACAGATACAAAATACCCCAGTGGAGGAATCATATTTTGTCATTTCTCCTGATCATTCTAAGGTGGCTATCTCTTCGATCACCGGTGAATTGTATTTAGTAAAGGTCGATAGCACAGGAGGATTTGGTACGCCGAGGCAAATGCTAACGGGCTGGAACACCGCTAATTCCTTGTCCTTTAGCCCTAATAGCGAATGGATCGCATATAGCAGGGCCGATTTGGATTTTAATAACGAGATCTATATCCAAAAAGCTGATCCGAATGCAACGCCTATCAATGTCAGCATGCACCCCCGCAATGACTTAAGTCCAGTATGGAGCCCTGATGGCAGCAAGCTAGGATTCAGATCAGTACGTAACAATGGAGATACGGATATCTGGTTTGCTTGGTTAAAAGAAGAAGACTGGCAGCGAACCAGCTCAGACTGGGATGATTATGAAGCCGATGACGACGCCGATATCGATAGCACATTTTATATCGATGTAGACGGTATCCATGAGCGCTTGACTCAAGTAACTCGCTTGCCAGGTAATGAGTTTAATTTGCTCATATCTAAGGATGGCGAAGAGTTCTTCTTCTCCACTAATGGCGGTGGACGTCAAGGATCGCCGGGATCGTCAATGTTTAAGAAGATCAAGTGGAATGGTGAGGATGAAAAGACGATTGTTTCATCAGGGTTCGTAGGAAATCCAACCTTAGATAGTAAGGGGAAGAACATTTACTATACCTCTCGAGGGCAACACAAGAAAGTCGATACGGACGGCAAGAAGTCCAAGACCTTACCATTCCGTGCTAAGATGAAGGTGGATACCAGAGCGCAGCGGGCGCAGATCTTTGACGAAGCATGGCGTACAATGCGAGATAGATTCTACGATCCCAACTTTCATGGAGAAGATTGGGATGAATTAAGAGACATCTATGAGCCACGAGCACTGGGAGCATCGACTAAGCAAGATTTTTCCTATATCGTCAATCTCATGCTGGGGCAGCTCAATTCTAGCCACATGGGCCTCAATGGAGGCGTAGACGAAGAAACACAGCGACTATCTACGGGTCGCCTGGGTCTTGAGCTGAAACCTCAAGGCAATGATGTGATGGTAACACGAGTGGTGCCAGACTCTCCAGCAGATCGCGAAAGCAGCAAGCTCAATGAAGGAGATGTCATCACTGCTGTTAATGGCCAATCCATTGGCAGCCAGAACTTCTATGCGATGATCAATCAGACCGTAGATGAGCGCATCCAATTGACCGTGAGAAGAAATGGAGTGGACGAGCACGTCGTCATACGCCCAAGCCGATCCACTAGAAACCTGCTATATGAAGAGTGGGTTGATGATCGCAAGGCATTGGTAGATAGATATTCCAATGGTCGCCTGGGATATATCCACATCAGAGGGATGAATTGGACAAGTTTTGAGCGGTTTGAGCGAGAGCTAATGGCCAGCGGATATGGCAAAGACGGTATCGTAATAGATGTAAGATACAATGGTGGTGGGTGGACTACAGATATGGTGATGGCGGTACTCAATGTACGTCAGCACTCATACACTGTGCCACGTGGTGCAACGGACGATTTGCAGCGTGACAATGCCAAGTATAAGAACCATTATCCATATGGAGAGCGCTTACCATTGTCGTCATTGACCAAACCATCGATTGCGCTGTGTAATGAGAATAGCTATAGTAATGCGGAGATCTTCTCCCATGCGTATAAGCATTTGGACCACGGATCATTAGTAGGTGCACCAACATTTGGGGCGGTGATTTCGACAGGAGGTCGAGGCCTTCAGGATGGCTTCTTTATCAGAGTGCCATTTAGAGCGTGGTATGTCAAAGCAACTGGCGAGAATATGGAGCATGGCCCAGCAGTGCCAGACTATATCATCTATAATCAACCAGATAGCCGAGCTAAAGGCAATGATGAGCAGCTCCAGAAGTCTGTAGATGTCTTACTTGGCCAAATAGATGGTCAGTAAAGTAATAAGCTTTTTCAATCAGCCCTTCCCAAGCTCTGTAGATCTCAGATCTCAGGTTAGGGAAGGGTTCTTGGTTGGGTTGATTGTATTTGGCATTCTCTTTTTGCTGAGACCTTTTAATCTCATTGTGTTGCCGCTGAATCAGGCGTTTATGATATGCTTGATATTCGGCATACTTACAACTATAGTAAGCCTTGCTTATAACTCCATATCCATCGTGGTTTTA
>CAZJTO010000056.1:0-12251 GCA_964548935.1 uncultured Saprospiraceae bacterium | reverse complement strand
TTCGATTAAGTTTGGCAAATGTAACCCATTTTATGGCTAAAGTTTTAGTAACTGGCGGAGCAGGATATATAGGTAGTCATACGGCTGTCGACTTGATCAATAATGGTTGTGAGGTAGTCACACTCGACAACCACCATAATTCTTACGAAGCATCAATAGATCATGTCCATAAAATCACTGGCAAGCGACCAGAACATTACAAAGTAGACCTATGCGATGCCCAGTCAACAGCCCAATTATTTGCGAAGTTAACCGATGTCGATGCCATCATACATTTCGCTGCATTAAAGGCCGTCGGTGAGTCAACAGAGAAGCCACTGCTTTACTTTGAAAACAATATGAAGTCGCTTCTAAATGTGATCTCGGGAGCGAAGTCTGCTAACATCAAGAACCTGATTTTTTCCTCTTCGTGCACGGTATATGGACAAGCTTCAGACCTACCTGTTACTGAAGAAACTGAGATGAAGGAAGCGGAGTCTCCGTATGGTCGCACCAAGCAACTGAGCGAATTTATGCTCAAAGACATCAGTCAATATAGTGACCTTACCGTGATCTCATTGCGCTATTTTAATCCTGCAGGCGCTCATCATTCTGGCTTATTAGGTGAGGCCCCTAAGCAAATTGCTCTAAATCTTGTTCCCGTTATTACCGAGACAGCAGTAGGCAAAAGGGCAGAATGTGTGGTTTTTGGTGATGACTATGATACCCGTGATGGTAGTTGTGTCCGAGACTATATACACGTAGAGGATCTCGCAACGGCACACACTTGCGCAGTCCAGTATCTGTTAGATCAAAAAAATAGTGAGCCCTATGAGGTCTTCAATCTGGGGATAGGAGATGGTGTCACCGTACTCGAAGCAATTCATGCTTTTGAGGAGGTCAGCGGCCAAAAATTATCATACAGAATCGGCCCAAGGCGAGAAGGCGATGTTGTTGCTATCTACAGCAACTATGATAAAGCTAAAACTCAACTCGGCTGGGAACCGAAATACAATATTAGAGATATTATGAGGACAGCCTGGCACTGGGAAAACAATCGCCCCTTCTAAATGAAGAAATTTCCATCTAAAGCGATACTGTTTGGTGAGTACTCAGTTTTATTGAGTTCGCAGGTCTTAGGAGTGCCTCTTATGGATAGATATGGATATTGGTCTTCTGATCCTGGGCCGAACTCTAAGCTTACATATGGATTCATCGACTATCTCTTATCCAGCTGTTCTGATTTCCTCCTTACAGATAAAATTCAGCAAATTGCTACTGGCGAGATGCACTATCGTAGCACAATTAAGAGAGGATATGGTACTGGGAGCTCAGGAGCCATCACGGCAGCAATCTATGATCATTGTGCTACTCAGCCACTAGTAGAAAACATACCAGAGCTGCGACAACAGCTAAGCACCATCGAGTCTTTTTTTCATGGCAAAAGCTCTGGAATCGATCCACTGATCAGCATTAAGAATAGTCCCATACATAGAGATGGACAGGGCAGATACCATTTGCTCCAAGCGGGTGCGCTCCCGCAGCAGTCCATTGGCAAGCTGTACCTACTCGATAGTGGAGATCGGCGACGAGTAAAAGGCTTAGTGCCAAAATTTGTTGATAGCAACAACGAGGACCCGTCCATAGGTACACAACTAGTTGCTTTGAATGACACCATTGTTGCCAAGCTACTAGCCAACCAAAATATCAGCCATGATGTAGCGGAATTATCAGCCTTCCAACTTGAGCATATGAGACCTATGATCGTTGACCACCTGAGCTCACATTGGAAAAGAGGACTTGAGACAGGAGATTATTTCATAAAATTATGTGGTACAGGAGGCGGCGGATATTATCTCATTTATGTTGTTAATGAGGATGTCCTCAATGCTCCATTTCCATATCAGTTAGTAGCGTTAACCGGATTATAATTCATATAATCTTTAAGGGCGGAGTACTCATTGACATAGTCGATCAGTTGATCCTCGGAGATGCGCTGACCATTGACATATGGAATCACCCTGGCATCGACGACCCCTTCTCGCTCTAAATTTCTCTCTGTCAATATGGCCTCGGCATAGTTATTATACAAGCCGATTGTATAAGAATACAACCCCGTAGAATTATCCTTCTCTATAGCCGTATCATTAAACAAGCTCAATGCTAAACCTCTATACATCTGGCTCACCGTAGCGATCTCTATCCGATACGAGACATCGGCATCTACTACGGTACGATATATCTCATATCGATAATCGATATGACTATTCGGAAGGTCAAGTTCTGGATCAGTATCGATAGTGACATGCTCAGGCACGTTACTAAATCTAAGGTCTACTCGAGTGTTGTACTTATCCGCTTGGATGCTGATCTCCTTAACCAACGGATAGTTGCGTCCGATTCCAGTTACTGAGATTCGCTCGGGATCAATTGTAGAGCGCTCAAGTATTTTTTTCTTAATAGCTTCTCCTCTCTTCATCGATGCGAATAGACTGTACTCTATGATCTCATCATCATTACCACTGCTGATCAACTCAAGTGTAATGCCCTCATTAGCCTGGAGGATCTGCTTAACCTGATTGATTTGTATCTGATTGCTGCCATCATCCATATACTCCTCTGGCACATGATAGATCGGATCTAGACTATAATCTTGCAAATCGGCAACTATGGCGTTTTCATTTGGTTCTGTTTCAAATTCAGGTGTCCCTGCAAGTAGGCTTTCTCGCTGCTCCACCGTAAGCTGATCGGCAGGCTGATAATCTGTGAATGGCACGAAGCCAGCATAATATTCCTGGCCAGCTTGTCGCTCTTTAAATCGAACAGAATAGATATCAAAACCTCCATAAGAAGTCTTTCGATCAGAATTAAAGTGTGCCATTAAGCCATCCGCACTCAATTGGAGGCCTTGATCATTTCCAGGACTATTGATCGGTATACCGAGATTATACGGCTGTGACCAAGCCTCGGATTCGTATAAATAACTACACCGAAATATGTCGAATCCTCCAATGCTTTGTGGGCGATCGCTTGAGAAGTAGAGTGTCTCACCATTGTTAGTCAGCTTGGGTTCGATCTCGTCAAATGATGAGTTGACAGATGGACCCATATTTTCTGGTGTAGTCCATACGTCACCATCCTTCACGCTGAAGTATAAGTCATAGCCTCCAAAGCCATCAGGCATGTCTGCCGCAAACAGAATAAGATTGTCATTATAAAAGAACACACCAGCGTTTTCGACAGAAAAGTTAGCGTCTAAGTCTATCTTCTTTTGCTTGCCCTTCGTATCCCCTCGTCTATGCATCAATAGATTAGAGCTGCCATCATCTTCCTGTCGCAAGAAATAGATCCCATCAGTATAATCATTGAACCCAATCATAATCTCCTCGTCCCGTGTATTGATGGGATAGGACATGCGCTTAGGTTTTGACCACTCGGAGTTTTTATCCTGTACGCTATAGATTTCATAATGGCCTGCCGCAAGATTAATGACCGTGTTCGGACGATTAGTCGTGAAGTAAAACGTGCTGGAGTCATTAGGACTTGGTAGCCAGCTGAAGTCGTCATAACTAGAATTAATCGGCCCAGGGAGTTTGTCTATTACGGCCAAAGTCGGTTGATAACTGATGCGCAAGGCATGTCCGCATTGGCTGATTTTATGATATACCTCCTGCTGTCGTGCCGTCTCCCCTTTTAAGGATTTGAGATAGAACTTGTAAAATTCTGCCGCTTGAGCAAATCTTCCTTTCTGATGATTTATCTCAGCGAGATAATAATCAATCTCGTTGTTTTTATATCCTAATTGTACAGCCTGGGTGAAGTCTCGCTCTGCTTGTTGTAGCAGGTTAGTATGATAGTTAATCAGTGCTCGCTTGAAGAGTAATGGCCCGCTCTGCTCGACTTTTTCAACCCGATTGAGGTAGATCAATGCTTCTTTATAGCGTTGCTCTTTGTAGAGCTCATTGGCTTTTTTGAGATCATCTTTCTGAGAAAATAGAGCTGTTGGAGTCAGAAATAGGAATATGAGACAGCCAGCTAGCGCGCTATATCTCCCGATTTGAGTCAAAGTTTTCAATATTTTCTGCAATTCGTTTTAGAAATGAACCCCCTAAGAATCCATCGATCACACGATGATCGAACGATAAAGATAGGAACATCATATGACGAATTGCAATAATATCTCCATGATCTGTATCCATTATTACAGGTTTCTTGGTGATAGCCCCTATCGCAAGGATGGCCAGTTGCGGCTGATTGATGATTGGTGTGCCTAGAATGTTACCAAATGTGCCGATGTTACTGATGGTGAAAGTACCGCCCTGGATCTCACTAGGGTGCAGCTTATTATCTCTGGCGCGCTGAGCTAAGTCATTGAGTTTCTCCGTGAGACCGAGCAAGTTGAGAGTCCCTGCCTGCTTAATCACAGGTACGATCAGATTACCCGATGGCAGCGCTGTCGCAATGCCAAGATTGATTTCTTTTTTCAGATGAAGTTTACTTCCCTCCTCAACTAATGATGCATTGATCGTAGGAAAATCTTTGATCGCATTTATCACAGCTTCTGCAAACAAAGGTGAGAATGTCAGCCGTTCTCCATATTTCTGTAGATAAAGGCCTTTGGCCTTGTTGCGCCAGAGTACCATCTTGGTTACATCTGCCTCTACGAATGAAGTTGCATGAGCCGATGTATTGAGCGAAGCGGTCATATGCTTCGCAATCAACTGTCTCATTCGATCTAACTCGACCACTCGGTCAGTTTGCCCCATGGATTGGATGGGGTTAGAGGCACTGCCATCCTTGACGCGAGCAGTCCCGTTGTTGCCAGTCAAACTTTGAGTGGATCTTATAGGGGCCTCTCGCTTAGCCCCTGAGATGGTCGAAGCTCCTGCATTCTGATTCACAACGGGATGTGATATTGTGTGCCGAGACTGTGAGACTCGTTGGTTGACATATCTGAATACATCTTCTTTAGTAACCCTACTCTTGACTCCGGTACCTGGGATGCTTTCTAATTCTGCAATTGAGACTCCCTCTTGCTTGGCGATCGTCTTAACCAGTGGCGTATAAAATCTATTTGTTTTAAGCACAGGTGGTTTCTCCGTCATTGCAGTGTCCGTCACTGCTGGCATTGAGGTCTCAACGGGTTCGGTTTGTTCTTGTGGTTCTGTCTGTGGGACAACGACTTTTGCGTCTGCGGCATCACTCGGTGCTGCGGTGGCAATCGCCTGATCAGTTTGGATAAGTGCAATAGCACTACCTACTGCAACTACGTCATTGGGCTTAGCAAGTATCTGATGCAGGACGCCGTTGACTGGAGAGGGAACGTCGGTATCAACTTTATCTGTGGCAATCTCGAGGATGGTTTCTTCCTCTTCAATTGTATCTCCTACATTTTTCAACCATGTAATGATAGTCGCTTCGTGTATGCTCTCCCCCATTTTTGGAATGACCAATTCAACTATCGCCATGCTGTTTTTTTGCCAAGAGCAAAGTTATCAAAAGTTACCTTCTATAAACAATCGCAACTCATTCAAAGCGAATGTAATCGTATAATCTATGTTCATTTTCCTGTTGCGTACCAGTTGTAGTTTACGGGTTACGACCTTCGCCCTATTGCCAACGGCAATCCATATGGTGCCCACTGGCTTATCAGCAGTGCCGCCGCCTGGTCCAGCAATACCGGATACCGCCACTCCTGCATCGCAGTTAGTATGATCTAGGAGGCCACCTATCATCTCTTGCACCGTCTCTTGGCTTACTGCGCCATATTCGTTCAAGGTGTCAGCCTTTACCTGTAATAGGCTGCTTTTGAGTACGTTGGAGTAAGTCACCAGGCTCCCCTCATAATAGGCAGATGAGCCAGGTACACTCACGATCATGTTGCCGATGCCGCCACCTGTACAGCTCTCCGCAGTTGCGATTTTAATACCTTTCTCTTTGCACAACTTACCGAGGGCATGAGGTAATTTATCTGGACCAATACCAAATACCATCTTACCCAGTCGGTCTACGATTTTTTGTCCGAAGGTCTCTGTCACGCTATTGGCTCTTTGCTCATCCTGAGTCTTGGCCGTTAATCTCAACTTGACCGTTCCAGAACTGGGCAGATATGCAATACTCAGATCTGACGGAAAACCCTCTACAATATCCTCAATCTTGTGAGCAATGGTAGACTCGCCAACTCCTGCCGTCTGAATGATATAATGCTTGATGTGTATGCCTTGTACTAGGGATTCAATTTTTTGCAATCCACCCTGGATCATGATCTCTTTCATCTCTCGTGGCACACCCGGCATCGATAAAATAATCTTTTCATCACGACGCATCCACATCCCTGGTGCCGTGCCCACTGGATTGTTCACCAGTTCGGCTGAACTCGGCATATAGCATTGTTGCCTATGTACATCGAGCACTGTGCGATTGCGAGTTTCAAATATGTTCTTGATTCGCTCATATGTAGGAGCTGAAAACACCATCTCATCCCCCAAATAATTGGCTATGGCGATTTTGGTAATATCGTCTTTGGTCGGACCGAGTCCCCCCGTCATCAGTATAATATCCGACTTCCTACTCGCATAAGTCATCCCAGCAATAATATCCTCTTCCGTGTCTCCTACCGATAACTTTAGCGTAAGAGTCACCCCAATCTTATTGAGCTGCTCTCCTAACCACGCCGAATTGGTATCAATAGTCTGTCCATTGAGTAATTCGTCTCCTACCGTCACAATTGAAGCGATCATACGATTATTTTGATTTCTGATAATTTATAAGAATTCATTCCAACGTGGCTTCTAATAATCAACCTACCGTCTCGCTCTATTCCTTCTAACACCCCTGTTCTTTGCTGGCCATCCGACAGGCTATACTTGATCTCCTCTGACCGTCTCCAGAGGGTATTTCTATATTTCTGTCTCAACTCTACCGGGTCTCGTTTTAACATATGGTAATATCGATCCATAGCGGCAAACAGTTGTTCTCTCAAGTCAACCAACTCTGTATCCCTTCCTGATTCTAGGATCAACGAAGTAGGATTAGGTAGCGTAGGATCAAAATTCCGTTGATTGACATTAATGCCTATGCCAACTATACTCTGCGAAATCATCCCTCCAGTGAGGTTATTTTTGATCAGGATACCACAGATTTTGAGATCGTTGACATAGATGTCGTTGGGCCATTTTACTCTAGATTTGACCGATGATTGCACATCGATTGCCTCACATACTGCCAGCGAAGCCATAATATTGAGGTCAAACTGTGTCTCTACGGGGATATTGGGGTATAATATTACTGACAAAGTGAGGTTCTTTCTTGGCTCCGAACACCATTTTCTGCCATATTGTCCTTTACCTTTAACTTGGTTATCTGTTATGACGACAGCACCTTCAATTGGTTTACTTTTTGATAATAGATTAGCAGCATAATCATTAGTTGAGTCTAATTCTGGAAAGTGGCTTAACTTTGTGCCTATTAATCGTTGTAACATTATAAACCTTTCATCCGTAGAACATAAGAAAACAGGAAGCCCTATTGACAAATAAAAGCACCACTGCAAATAGTACATTAACTGCTCCCAGATACAATAGTTCTGATCTAATTGACCTAATCATTGACAGTATTCAGGATATAAAAGGTAAACAGGTGATGAAGCTAGACATGAGCAATTTAGATGATGCTCCTGCAGACTACTTTATTATTTGTTCGGGAGATTCTACGACACAGGTCAAAGCGATCAGTGGTAATGTGAGCAGACGGGTAAAAGAAGAGCTTAATATTAGTCCAGCACATATAGAAGGAACTAATGATGCTCGGTGGTGTTTAGTTGATTACTTCGATATAGTAGTACACGTATTTCATCCAGAAGCCCGTGAGTTCTATGATATAGAAGACTTATGGAGCGATGCAGAGATTACTTCTTATGAAGATGTAGTCTGACTTTAAAAATGACAGTAGGTGTAAAAACGCCCATGTCAAAAGTGAAAAAATGGCAGATAACAAAGAAAATAAAAACCAGAAACCAGAGAAAAAGAGCTTCAGTTCTTACTGGTTTTATGCCTTTATAATAGTCTTTTTGGTAGGGATTAATATGGTGATGACACTTGTGTCGCAGCCAAAGGAGATTACCCTCAACAAGTTTGAAGAGATTGTAAGAGCGGGTGATGTAGATCGTGTTGAAGTGATCAATAAACGCATCGTCAACATCTATCTCAAGCCTGAGTCTGTAGGCAACTATGAAGACGTCAATTCCAATAACAAATTAACAACCAGTCTTGACCCTGCTCAGTATGTGGTCGAAATTGGAAGTGTTGAGATCTTTGACGACAGAGTAAAAGAATTACGAGAAGAGGGATATGAGTTGGATCCAAAGTATGATACTCGAGAAAACTGGGTATCAACGATTCTAAGCTGGGTACTACCGCTATTGTTTTTTGTAGCTATTTGGCTCTTTATAATGCGACGTGTCGGTGGTGGTGCCGGTGGTCCAGGTGCTCAGATATTCAATATTGGCAAATCTAGAGCGACTTTGTTTGACAACTCTGCTAAGGTGAATATTACTTTCCAAGATGTGGCAGGTCTTGATGAGGCCAAGGAAGAAGTCATGGAGGTTGTAGACTTTCTGAAGAATCCAAAGAAATATACCAGCCTCGGTGGCAAGATCCCTAAAGGGGTACTCCTTGTAGGCCCTCCAGGTACCGGTAAGACTCTATTAGCTAAGGCCGTAGCAGGAGAAGCCAATGTGCCATTCTTCTCAATATCTGGATCAGATTTCGTCGAGATGTTTGTGGGTGTAGGTGCATCTCGTGTTAGGGACTTGTTTAAGCAAGCCCGAGAGAAAGCGCCATGTATCGTATTCATCGATGAGATTGATGCCATCGGAAGAGCACGGGGACGAGGTGCTGTCCAAGGTGGTAATGATGAACGAGAGAATACCCTCAATCAGCTACTCGTAGAGATGGATGGATTTAGCACGGACAAAGGTGTAATCATGATGGCCGCTACTAACAGGCCGGATATCCTTGACTCGGCATTAATGCGTCCAGGACGTTTTGATCGACAGATCGGAATTGATCGCCCTGATCTCAATGAGCGAGAAGCAATCTTTAATGTGCACTTAAAGAATATCAAAGTAACTGACCGCATCAAGTCATCAGTCCTCGCTGAGATGACACCAGGATTTGCCGGTGCAGACATTGCTAACATCTGTAATGAAGCAGCATTAGTCGCAGCACGTCGTGATAAGAAGGAGGTGGAGATGGAAGATTTCAACTATGCGCTCGATAGAGTCATCGGCGGACTCGAGAAAAAGAATAAACTCATCGCTCCAAAAGAAAAGGAAATCATAGCCTACCACGAAGCAGGTCATGCCATATGTGGGTGGTTCTTAGAGCATGCATCGCCACTAATCAAAGTAACCATAGTGCCACGAGGAATCGGTACGCTCGGATACGCACAATACCTCCCGAAGGAAGAATACATCACCCGAACGGAGCAAATGCTCGATCGTATCTGTATGACTTTTGGTGGCAGAGCTGCTGAAAAGATCATCTTCGATAAAATATCCACTGGTGCACAAAATGATCTCGATCAAGTCACCAAGATGGCTTATGGTATGGTCGCCATATATGGCATGAATAAGAAGGTTGGTAATGTATCATTTTATGGAATGCAACAGGACCAATTCAGCAAGCCATATAGTGATGACACAGCTACCCTCATCGATGATGAGGTACGCATCCTACTTGAAAAAGAATATCAGCGAGCACAAGACCTACTGAGACAATATGAAAAAGAACTTCATATTCTCGCTAAGGCACTTCTCGAGCGAGAGGTCTTAGTGAAGTCAGATGTGTCAGAGCTTATTGGAGAGCGTCCTTATGCTTCGCCAGAGACGATTTCTGAGGCGATTCAGGAAGCAAAGAAAGAATCTGACGCCACTGCCGAAATCGTTGATGAAGTAGAATCGACCTAAGCACTACGTAGCAGTCTTAGAACATAATCTAATCCGTGCTTGTTAACACATAATGAGCACTTACCTTATTGCTGGCTTAGTATACGTCATGGTCCTCAATGTGATCATGTTCTTCCTCGCCTATAGATTTCAGACTGATAAACTCACCGATATTACTTACAGTGTGAGTTTCTTTTCATTAGCAGCATATGCATTTATCACTGGTAGTGGTTGGGAATCTCACGGGAAGATCTGGATAAGTGTTCTCATAGTCCTCTGGGCCATACGGCTTGGCTGGTACTTGCTTGATCGGGTAACACAACTCGGAAGAGATGAGCGCTTTGATAAGATCCGAGTAAGTAAGACCCGTTTTTTAAGATTCTTCCTCCTGCAGGGCTTTGCTTCTTGGGTCGTATCCTTACCTGCACTCATCAGAATTAGTGTACCCAATCCTGATGGATCACTCGTCCTGATTGAGATCATTGGCATAGCAATGGCGGCAGTAGGTCTATACATCGAGACTGCTTCCGATTATTCTAAATCAAAATTTAAAAAGCAAGCTGGTAACAAGTATAAATTATATACCGAGGGTTGGTATAAACATATCCGCTATCCCAATTATCTGGGTGAATCCATCTTTTGGATTGGCATTTTTGTAGCATCCGTACCGTATCTGCACGGGCTGCAATATTTATCTGTATTGGGCACAGTGTTCATCATCTTCTTGTTGGTATTTGTAAGTGGGATACCATTCTTAGAAAAAGGTCGTGCCAAGCGTCTGAAGGGCGATGCTTCGTATCAAGAATATTTAGCACGGACTAAAAAGATGATTCCTTGGGTGTATTGAGGGATGACTATTCAGCATGGAATAGTCATATGGCAAAGCCTATTCCTTATTAATAAAACAATTTCAAGTAGTCATCGAAGAAATATATTTTGCCTCTCTGTGCACCTGTAATCTCTTTGAGGATGTTTAGAGCTTCCAATTGCTCAATTAACTTATAGACCGATGGCTTGGACAAGCCTGTCAGCTCTTTAATTTTCGCTGCGTTTATTGCTGGTCTTTTAAACAACTGATCGAGTACCACCTTGGCATTTCCCGCTCGGGTACCTAGTGTATTGATTTTATCTTCCGTTTGCTTTTTGAGTTGCAGGATTTTATCAAAGGTTTCAACACCACTTTTTGCAGTTTCAATTATCCCTACTAAAAAAAACTTAAACCATTGTTTTATATCATTATGTGTTCTCACTCTGGTCAGATTGTCATAGTAAAGCGACTTATTTCGCTCAAGAAAATCAGAGAGGTAAAGGATGGGTCTTTTTAAGAGCTTTTGTTCAACCAAGTAAAGTGTAATAAGTAAGCGCCCTACTCTACCATTACCATCCAAGAAAGGATGTATAGTCTCAAATTGATAATGAACTAAGGCGATCTTGAGTAAGTCGGGCAACTTGATTTCAGTATTGTGTACGAAGTTTTCCAGATCTCCCATGAGTTCATTTACAGAGTCATGAGTTGGGGGCACAAATAAGGCATCACTTATCGATGCTCCGCCAATCCAGTTCTGACTTTTTCTGAATTCTCCCGGTAATTTGTGCTGACCTCTTACACCTTGCATAAGTGTCTTGTGAGCAGATCTAATCAACCTTGTAGAAAATGGTAATTCTTTTAGCTGTTCTATTGTTGTATTAATTGATTCGATATAGTTCTGAACTTCTTGCCAGTCATCCCTTTTTATTTTCTCCACATCATCTATGTCCAGAAGCATATCATCTATGTTAGTTTGAGTACCCTCTATACGACTTGACGTAGTGGCCTCTTTATATACATGCATACTGATAAACAAGTCAATATTTGGAATATACTCACTGTACATATCCAATCTCCCAATTTGCCTATCAGCTTGACTCAGTAGATTAATCAGTTCCATATCCTCAATAGTCCAAGCTCTATTGATTGGATTGGGTTGGAAGCTTTTGTATGAACCTTGAGACCGATAACTACCTGATATGAAGCTTTTCATTGGATTTAGTCAAATAAATAGCAATAATATTTACTAATTTAAACCATTGGTTAATATTTTGTCTATTTTATTAACTTATGTATGGATTTGGGTGAAAATGTAGCCTTAATTTTAACTTAGGGATTAGCAAGTTCAATCATTGATATATCCACTATCGTCTACTTGCATCATTTGATTAAAGAGCCTACTCGACTATAGCCTAATCAACTTCCTCAACCGCCTCAACTCTTTCTTAGCTCTAGCTTTATACCCAGCGCTGCCAGTATCATATAGACTTTCTATTGTTGGGATCACTTCATGAGCCA
>CAZJTO010000055.1:0-12337 GCA_964548935.1 uncultured Saprospiraceae bacterium | reverse complement strand
TCACTGCGGCGATCATCGGTTGAGCGACTTGTTGTGCGTCTGCTACTCGAGCTACGTCTTTGTGCCTGTATGTCATCAACAATAATCAAGCTCAGCATGACTAAAATAAACGTGTAGAACAAATTGGGCCTCCTCATATCAATGTATTTGTGTGTTATTAGTATTTACCATTATTAATGGTAAAGTGGGTTTTCGTAATCTTTGTTTTGTCTCATTTATGAATGATTTAACAAAGATAGGCAGTCTTACTACTTTTCAGCTCATATTTTCGTTACTCTATTGACCATGTGCATATCCTATTACATAAAAGCTTGGCTGCTGATATCCTGTCTTGTGACAGTGTTAGGTCATAGTTTGGAGGGTCAATGCAGCATTGAGAGCTTGAATGGTGCCGCGATTACTCTTGATCCCGTAGATGAAGTGTCGCTTAGATTTTTAGTTTCAGATGCTGTTAGTCCAGATCTTAGTTTGCCAAATCAAGGGATCTGTGGTGTCAGATTAGATTTTGCGCACCAGGATATCACCGACTTAAACTTTACCTTGATCAGCCCTGCCGGAGATGAGGTCATCCTCATCGGACCAGCAACCTCTACAGGTAATAGCTTGCAGATTTTTGCTATTCCGCATGATATTCTATTCATTCCAAGTGCAGAACCTGCCGATCCCGATATCGGTCTGGGAGACAGATGGGACAATAGGGATCCCGATTGGGGTGACATTTCGGCCTATGGAGGGATTTATTACCCATTTGGAGGAGATCTCGATGTGAATTTTGCTGCTGGGCCTGTAAATGGTATTTGGGAGTTAAGGCTCATGGATCAATTCTTGGGCTCCGTAGATCAATCTTCTTTTCGAGGTTTTGACTTATTATTTTGTGACGACCAGCTGACTTGTAATACTTGTGAGTCTATACCGGGAAGTTTTACACTAGACTCGCTGACCCTGTGTCAGGGGCAATCCACTTCATTATCATCAATTTATACCGCCGACAATTTTGAACCCGATCAGTACGTCGACATACCAATAGCGTTTATAAGCGATGACTTAGTTGCGATAGGCACACTTCCGGACGTCTTAGGTACTTATGATGTCTTTATACTCAATGTGCTGGCATCACAGGAACAAGATGCCATAGATGCTTTGGCAGGTTTAACCAGAGATGAAATTTTAGATGTAATAGATAATCCTGGCGGTGTTTTATGCATCAGCAGGACAGATATACCACTCATCTTGACCGTGTCTGGCAATAGTCCTATTAGTGCGGTTATAGACGTTGAGCCTGAGTTTCTAGCCTGTGATATTCCTTCGGTAGTCTTGGGCTCTTCTAACTCTACGATAAATAGTACTACTCAATTTAGTTGGATAGATGGCTCTGGTGATATCGTATCCACTGTTGACTCGTTGATTGTCGAAGAGCCAGGGTTTTACGGATTATTTATTGATGATGGGATGTGTATGGATTCTACTTCTGTGCAGATAGTCGATATGACGACTGAGCTGGAATTTGAGGTTACCAGCACATGCGATAATGATGGGATTATACTAACCTTTAGTGCGAGTTTTATGCCGGACTCTATTAATTGGTATGATGAGAATGGAGACTTTGTTACTAGTATGGATTCGCTATTAGTTGAAGAGGATGGGATCTATGTTTTATCAGTCATGAGAGATGGCTGTCAAACTAACGACACCATAAACGTAGTTATAGACAATATGAGGCCAGCGCTTACTGTCATGATCCCTGATACCATAACCTGTCTAAACCCTGAAGCGACTCTGATGGTGCTTAACCCGGATGTAGATGTTGATTATGAATGGATGCAAAATGATGCCGTTATTGGGACCGATCCCACGCTGATCGTCAACGAAGGAGGTGATTATGAGGTTTTTGCTATAGCACCTAATGGCTGCGTCAATTCTCAATTAATCACTGTAGCAGAAGATATGGAGACAGAACCAATAAATCTTCCTACAGATACCATTATTACGTGTTTCAACCCTTCGATCACACTATCACCTGGTCTACCGCTCTCTGCCGTGATCAACCAGTCTATTGATGGCGGACCATCTATGATTGTGGGTCCTGATATTATTATTGATCAGGGCGGCCTATATAGCTTCAGTGTTGACTTTGACAATGGATGTACTGATAATCATGATATCACAGTCATGGATCTGGTGACTCCACCAGATGTGTTGCCTTTAGTAAGAGATACCTTGACATGTGAAGTTGATAGTGTTGTGCTGAGCTCGGCGTTAGATCCAGATATACACACATTCTTATGGGTTTCGGTGGATACCACGGATACGCCGACACAAGTGGTGCGAACTGCAGGATCATTAGTATTGTTTGCAGAAAATATTGTGACGGGATGTGTTACAATAGAAGATTTTGAAGTGGCAAGTGATCGTATGGAGCCGAATGTTACGATTACAGGTGATAGCATAGTGAGCTGTATGGACTCAATCATAACCTTGACCGCTATTGTCTCAGAATCAAGTTCAATAGTGACATGGACAGCACCAGACGGAGTCGTGACCGAGGCGAATAGTATAACAGATAGTCAAGTGGGGGAGTATGCATACCGTGTGACCTCTTCTAATGGTTGTGATATAGAAGGCAGCCGTACAGTAATGGCGGATCAGAGTATCCCTACCGCAGATGTGCCAAGCGAGATCATACTGGACTGCAATCTACCTCAAACTACTTTGGAGTTTGATCCTTCGCTATTTTCAAATGCCTTTTGGACGATCGGTGGTGATATCGTTCGTGATTCCCAGATCATCGTAGATAGTGCTGGAATTATACGATTAGATCTAGCGAATGATAATGGATGTACTAACCAATTTATGATCGAGGTTATTGATAATCAGGCAGTCCCTGCAGTTTCTATAATAAATGAAGATAGCATCTATTGCTCTGCGCAGACATTGTTTATAAGCGCAACAGACTTGGGCCCTTCTGCAGATATAGCCTATGAATGGTTTTTAGATGGTCAGTTGGTTTCGCAAGAATCAGAGTTTATCAGTAATGATTTTGGGGTGTATGTCTTGATCGCCAGTGATAATAACAACGGATGTTTCATTGAGGATGCTGTGGAGCTATTACTTATTGACGACCCCATTACTGGTGTAGTAATCGATGTGCAAGGCGAATCCTGCATCGGCGACAACAATGGCGTGATAGATATTGTAATGGTAGAAGGAGGCACGGGGCCGTTTTCGTTTTTCATTGCTGACTCGTCAGTGCAACAGAACAGCAGTAATCTGATGCCTGATGAGTATCAGATTTCCGTCATTGATGCCAATCAATGCCGAGTAGACACCTTAGTTGCTGTAATGGCAGGAGAGAATGTATCAGTTTCCTTGCCTGCCGATCTAATACTCGATGTTGGGGTGTCTGTGGACATAGATGCCGAGATAATAGGTGACATAGCAAACATCGAGTGGTTTATAAATGGTGTGTCTGTAACAACAGGAGTTGAATCGATAAGTACTACTGTCGATACTGACCAAGAGATTGTGATTCAATTGATCAGCGAGAATGGATGTATAGCCAGCGATACTTTATTGATCGATGCTATTATAGAATTTGAAGAATCAGACTTTTTTATCCCCAATGGATTTGTGCCAACGAGTGGGGGACCTAACAGTACATATTTTCTATCCCTTCCTGATAATATCATCGCCGTTGATCGCTTCGAGATATACGATAGATGGGGTAATCAAGTGGTTAATGTTATCAATCCGCCTGGTAGGGAGCGTGTGGAGATATGGAACGGATTTTTTCAAAATGAACTAGTCAACTCAGGTGTGTTTGCTTACTTCTGCGAGCTGACAGCTGCAGACAATCAGAAGATCACATTTACCGGTACGATTACAGTGGTTAACTGATGAGAGATATGGCAAGCTGTAATGCCTGATCTAATTGCTCTTGTCTACTGAGATTACTGGTGTCGATGACATGTGCATCCGCCACCTGTATTAGGGGAGAATCCTCTCGTGTGGAGTCTATATGGTCTCTTCTTTTGAGATTTTCCAATATCTGATCATAGCTTTCTTCGCTTCCCTTAGTGATCATCTCTTGATATCTTCGCTCTGCTCGTACCTTTGGATCTGCGGTCATAAAGATCTTAAGTTCCGCATTGGGGAAGACAACGCTTGCAATATCTCTGCCGTCCATCACGATTCCTTTGGCTTGCCCCATGCGCCTCTGCTGATTGACCAGACAGTGACGCACGTCGGATATGGTTGCCACTGGACTTACGAGTTTCGCTACGGCAAGTCCTCTGATGTGAGCCTCGACATCCTGACCATTGAGGAAGGTGTGGTTGCTGTCGTCTACTTTGTGGAAGTTTATCTCGATATGATCGAGATGTGGTTTAACGGCATCTTGATCATATACATTCACCTTATGCGATATGAGATGATAGGTGACAGCACGATACATAGCACCCGTGTCGATGTGCTTATAAGATAACAAGGCTGCCAGATCTTTGCTAAGTGTGGACTTACCGCAGGATGAGTGCCCATCTATTGCAATAATGATCGGGCTATCTTTAAGTGATTTTATATGATCGCTATACGTGTTGATCAGAAGAGTAATTCCGCTAGGAACATTAATATTCATCCTCATTAAATAAGAAATCATCCTTACGAGGATAGTCAGGCCAGATATCTTCTATGTTTTCATAGGTTTCTTCCTCCTCTTCGAGTTGATTGAGGTTTTCAATCACTTCAAGAGGCGCGCCAGAGCGCACTGCATAATCTATGAGCTCATCACGAGTTGCAGGCCATGGTGCGTCTTCAAGGTGATGTGCGAGTTCTAAAGTCCAATACATTTTATTCTACTGCTGTTGTAATTAATATTATTGACTCTACATATTGAGTGCCATAATGGTTCCATGAACCCTCAATTTGGCACAAAATTAATCGAATTTCTGACTTAAAAAAGTCGACACAATTACATCGATTATAAGATTAACATGGCATCACCATAGCTAAAGAACCTATACTTCTCTTTGACAGCTTCTTCATAAGCTGCCATAGTGAGATCGATTCCAGCAAATGCGGCGATCATGATGATCAGGCTTGATTTAGGTAAATGCATATTAGTAATCATACAATCTGCGATGCTAAACTCATGAGGTGGAAATATGAACTTATTAGTCCATCCTTCAGCCATTTTGAGATTTCCTGTAGCGCTGACAGCAGACTCGATGGATCTCATCGCGGTTGTGCCGACGGCACAAATCTTTTTATTCGCCGCTTTAGACTTATTGACTACGTTTACAGCTTGTTGATTAATCTTGAAGTATTCTGCATCCATCTTATGCTTGGATAGATCCTCCACATCAATACTCCTGAATGTACCCAGTCCGATATGTAAAGTTAGCTCTGCAAAGTCAATGCCCTTTATCTCCAGCTTTTTCATTAACTCTCGACTGAAGTGCAAGCCCGCTGTCGGAGCAGCGACCGCTCCAGTTTCCTTAGCATATATAGTCTGATATCGCTCTATGTCAATTGGCTCTGCTTCTCTCTTTATATATTTAGGCAGGGGCATCTGGCCTAATTCGTCGAGGATAGATTGAAACTCTTCGGTGGTGCCATCAAAATAAAATCTGATCGTTCTTCCTCTGCTGGTTGTATTATCAACAACTTCTGCAATGAGTCTATCTTCGCCAGCATCATTTTTGAAAAAGAGCTTATTACCAACTCTAATCTTACGTGCAGGATCGACAAGAACATCCCATAGTCTACTCTCAGTATTGAGTTCTCTCAATAAGAACACTTCGATATTGGCCTCTGTCTTTTCTTTGATTCCAAATAGTCTTGCAGGGAATACCTTAGTATTGTTAAAAATGAAAGTATCACCTTCGTCAAAGTAGTCTATGACATCTTTGAAGATCTTATGTTCTATCTTACCAGTATCACGGTGTACGACCATGAGTCGGGACTCATCCCTTTGCTTAGCTGGATATTCGGCAACTAGTCCTTCGGGTAATTCAAAGTCAAACTGAGATAACTTAGCTTTCATTTAACGTAGTTTATGATGATTTTGCGAATGGCTGTATTTTAAAAGAGCGCAAAATTAAAAATTTCGACACTACAATGGGTAAGTGTATGAGATTAGTAACACATAAGGTGCCAATCTCCGTACTCACTAATAATGTATCTAAGTGAAGAATGGTTTCAATTATTGATATAACACTAAAATGTCTGTGGCTGCTTAGCTATAAATTGTAGCTTTGAAACGATGGTCCTACTAAAGATTATTTTTGAGAGTATAAGCATTGCACTGTCGCAATTGTCGAGCAATAAGCTGCGTACATTCCTGTCACTCTTAGGGATTACGATAGGTATATTTTGCATCATTGCGGTGCTCTCAGCAGTGGACTCCCTAGAGCGTAGTATCCGAGATGGATTCTCAGAGCTGGGGTCAGATGTGATCTATGTAGATCGAGAACCATGGACAGAGGATCCCGAACGCAATTACTGGAAATATCTTCGTAGACCTGAGCCAGGAGTTCGTGATTACGAAGCAATTACAGAAAGATCTAAACTCACAGATGGGGCAGCATATGCATTCTTTACTGGAGGAATGACTGTCAAGCATGAGTCCAGTAGTATCAATGGTGCGTTTTACATGGGTACGACCTACGAGTATCAACGCCTCCAAGAAGTAGAGATAATCGAAGGTCGTTATTTCTCCGAAATAGAATATCGCAACGCTTCGAATGTGGTCGTCATAGGACATATCGCCAAGGAGGAGTTATTTGGGGAGAGCGAAGCAGTTGGGAAAAGTATCAAGATGTTGGGGCAAAAATTCAAAGTGATCGGCGTACTCAAACAAGAAGGAGATAGCCCCTTTAATTTCATCAATTTTGATGATGTCATATGGACAGGTTTAAATACAACTCGAAAGTTTTACAACTTTAATGACTTCACTCGCGGTTTCAATTATCAGAAACTTTTATTGGTAAAGGCCAATCCAGGTGTTGATCTCGATGACTTGAAAGATGAACTGACCGGGATCATCAGGGGTGTGAGGAGACTCAAGCCTACCGAAGAGGAAAATTTTGCACTCAATGAGTTGAGCATGTTTGAGGAGATTCTGGCCCCATTCTTTGGGGGACTCAACCTCGCTGGTTTCCTGATCGGAATATTTTCCTTGATAGTAGGGATGATTAGTGTGGCTAATATCATGTTCGTTTCAGTAAAAGAGCGCACTAATATTATCGGTATCAAGAAAGCCCTCGGCGCTAAGAAATACTTCATCTTATTCGAGTTTTTGATGGAGTCCATATTTTTATGTGCTCTCGGTGGCTTACTCGGGCTAATGATGGTCTTTGGACTGATGAAGCTGATATCGCTCGCGATTCCATTTGACATGTTTTTATCGGCCCGCAACGTGATTATAGGCGTAAGTGTGTCGGTAATCGTTGGGATCATCGCAGGCACCATCCCTGCCTTACAGGCCAGCTCGATGGATCCGGTCGAGGCTATGCGTCAATAAAGCCACTCTGTATCTATATGGTGTAATGTAATTGGACTCTTTGCTGTAAGTTCATAATCGTCGAGTTCGACATTTAACGCCTATAACCATATAGTGAACTCTAATTTCTACTTAGAGCTTTCATGCAAACTATTCCTTTATTATGCGAGAATGTTAAATGATTAAATTTGGTTCATGTAGGATTTCGAAAAATAAAATTGGACAAACAGATAGGCATTTAAAATAAGTTTAAGTAATATCATATATCATTAATTCAACACTTAAATAAGCTAACTTATGAACAAACTATTTTACAATTATTTCATTTCCTTGTTAATACTATTGCTGGGTACGGTAGCCACTGTCGCACAGCAAAATATTTCGGGTACAGTAGTGGATGAAAATAGCTTCCCTGTTATTGGAGCCGCAGTGCTTGTGAAAGGTACCACGATTGGAACTGTTACGGATATAGACGGTTCTTATAATCTTAATATTCCTTCTGATGACGTTGAGATTGAGGTAAGCTATATTGGATTTAGCACTCAGACCGTACGATATGATGATGGCTCGTATGCAAACATCACTTTATCAGAGTCATCGACTAGTTTAGATGAGGTCGTAATCACAGGACTGGCCTCGTCGATTAAGCGATCTAATTTGGCCAATGCAGTTGCCTCGATTAGCGCTAAAGAATTGACTGGTGTGACCACTCAAAATACAATTGATGGGGCACTTTATGGAAAATTCAAAGGTGCCGATATTCGTGCGAATTCTGGAGCACCTGGAGGAGGGTTTTCTATCCGACTACGGGGGGTTACTTCTGTTTTTCTCAATCAGCAACCTCAATACATTATTGATGGAGTATACTTAGATAACTCGTCAATATCCTTAGGTACTGATATCGTGACGTCTGCTGCAGGCGGAGGAAACACCGCAACTAATCAAGATGATGCCTCCAATAGAATTGCGGATCTCATCCCCGAGGATATCGAATCTATAGAGATATTAAAGGGTGCATCGGCAGCTGCAATCTACGGAGTTGGTGGTGCTGGAGGTGTTGTAGTTATCAAAACGAAATCAGGAAAATACAACCAAAAAGCAAAGATTAATTTTTCTCAGACTATCGGATTCAGTGAACCTACAGAACTCTTAGGTGACCGTGGTTGGGACGCCGCTTTAGTTGGTGAAGTCTTTGGAGCCGAAGAGGTTGAAAGATTTAATGCTAATGGTGTTACTGATTACGAATCTGTACTTTATGATAATAAACCATTCCAGAGTATTACATCTCTATCTGTAGGTGGAGGTAGTGATAAGACTAAGTATTTTGTTTCTGGTACTTACAGAGATCAAGGAGGTTTAGTAGAAAATACTGGATATGAAAAAGCGTCACTGCGAGCAAACATTACGACTAAAGTGACGGATCGTCTAACTTTTGATTTGACCTCGACCTACATATTTTCCGATTCGGATAGAGGGTTGTTTAACAACTCCAACGCCAACACAACAGTCGGTTATGCATTGGCATTTACTAGGCCTTGGGATGTCCTACAAGCTGATGAAAATGGCAATTTCCCGGCCAACTCGAGAGTGGGGTCTAATGTGCTCGAGACTGTCAATATTACAACTAACGAAGAGCGAGTCAATAGATTTTTTGGCAGTGGTAGATTGACCTACGACATTCTCAGTCAAGAAAATCAATCGTTGAAGGCGGGCGTAGAAGTAGGGCTAGATCAATACACTCTTAGAACCAGGGGTATATTTCCGCAATCCTTGTCATTTTTTAGAGACCCATCTTCTTTAAGAGGGGCGTCAATAGCAGGGACCGGATTTAATAACCGAACAAATATTTCAGGATTTTTAGTTCATAATTATATCACGGACAACAATATCACTATTAGATCTCAGATCGGTGCTATAGAACTAAAGAGTAATCAAGATGTATTAAGAATTGTTTCTTCAGGTCTAAATGGTTCGCAAACGAATATAGATCAGGCTGAAAATAGCTCGGTAAGCCAAGACAGACAAGAAGAAACGATTAGAGGTGTCTTCCTCCAAGAAGAGATCAATTATGACGACAAGATTATATTGACCTTAGGGTTGAGAGGAGACAGGTCATCTAATAATGGCGATCCAAATGACGTATTTTGGAATCCTAAAGCGAGTATTGCTGTCAACATCCATGAGCTCACCGATGTTGGCTCTGTTTTTTCTCAGTTGAAACCGAGATTTGCATATGGTCGTTCAGCGAGGTTTGCCGGATTTTCGGATCGTTTCAATGAGCTAAGCCCTGGTCAAATTGCTGGTAGTGCAGGATTATTTACAGCGCCATTACGAGGTAATCCCGATGTAGCTCCCGAAACTCAGACCGAATTTGAGTTTGGAGCGGATTTAGGCTTTTGGAATAATCGAATTCTCTTTAATGCGACTTATTATATTAAGACCATTGATGATCTATTATTGAGAGCTCAGGTTCCAGCTTCAAGTGGATTTTCTAATCAAGTCATTAATGCAGGAGAGTTGCGGAATCGTGGGTTGGAATTAGGTATTGAGGCAGAGGTCATTTCTACAAACAAAATCTCTTGGGCATCAGGATTAAACTGGTGGCGCAATCGATCAGAAGTGACACGTCTAGACATACCTGCATTTAATACAGGTGGATTTGCTGCCTTCTTAGGAGTAGGTAGGATTCAAGAGGGAGCGAGTGCAACACAATTGGGAGGAACGATAGATCCAAGTACATGCCTTAGTGCTACCGATTGTAGCAATGTTGACCCGGAAGGCGATGGATTTCAACAGTTTGGAGATATAGAAGCAGATTTCAACCTGAGTTGGACCAATAGCTTATTGCTTGGCAACTTTGAGTTAAATTGGTTAATCCACTGGAAGCAAGGAGGCGATGGTATTAACTTAAGCACGTTGCTTTATGATTTGGGGAGCGTCACTTGGGATTTTGATGATACAGATTTAGATCCATCTGGTGAGCTTTCTAATGGCGATTTCAGATTGGCTGCATTAGGTACACATCCTGATGTATATATTGAAGATGCAGGATATGTAAGGCTAAGAGAACTTGGTTTGTACTATACTGTGCCAGGATCGAAGATAAAATTCGCTGAAAACCTGAGAGTGGGCGTATCGGCTAGAAACTTAGTCAACCTCTTTGGTTATAATAGTTATGATCCTGAGGTCTCCAACTTCGGAAATAACGTCTTAATCAATTCTGTGGAAGTGACTCCGTATCCAGCGAGTAGAAATCTCAACTTCCACGTAAATGTTACATTTTAAAAATTGAGAATTATGAAGAAATTAATATATATAGCAATTACTCTTGCAACGTTTTCTATATCGTGTGACGTTGAAGAGGTCCTGAATCCAAACTCTCCTACATTAGAGAGCTTTGAAGATGGAGCCACATTAGCTGATTTACAACTATTGGCTAATGGCCTACAGGCTGTCATACGAGAGGATATGCAGTTTCATTTTTGGACTACTAATATGGTTGGCCGAGAGTATTATGATCTGCGTGGTACTGACCCCCGTTTTACGACAGAGTTATTGGGTCGTAATGGAGGATCACTTGATAATGCGGGATTCTTAACAACTCGGAGTTACTTTGGTCGATATAGATCCGTCCGCAACGCAAACCTTCTCAAAACAGCTATTCAAAATACGGTGGCTACATTGTCTACTGATGAGACAAATTCATTGTTAGGATTTGCTAATACACTCCAAGCCTACGAGTTGTTGTTAGAGGCAACTCGACAATTTGAAAACGGCATTAGGATTGATGTAGAGGATGTCAATGCCTTAGGTCCATTCTCTAATGGATATCAGGATGCACTTACTCAGATTTCAGCTTTGTTAGACGAAGGATTTGGCCAGTTAGCTAATACTGCAGGAGATGTCGTATTTAACCTGCAGGGCTTGAATTTCGCAGGTTCTGATATTGAGAGACTAGCTCAATTCAATAGAGCAATAGCTGCTAGATTAGCCCTTTATCAAAATGACAGAAACGGCGCATTGAGTGCACTTAGTAGTTCATTTTTTGATCTAAATGGGGATATAAATGATGGCGCTTATTATACGTTTGGAGGCGCAACAGGCAACGATTTGCCCAATCCTCTTTTTTATGTTCCTGGTGTAGACAATTACTTGGCTCATCCAGAGTGGATAGAAGATTCGACCGAGGGAGATAATAGATTGTCAAAAGTTGCAAGTCAGAGCACTCCGATTACTCTTGATGATCTAACAGGTCAATTCTTGGTAACGCTCTATGAAAGCAATACTTCTCCAGCGTCGATAATAAGAAATGAAGAATTAATATTGATCTACGCAGAAGCAAATCTTGGGATAAATACTGCTGAATCTGTTAATGCAATCAATACCATTCGTGCAACGGCAGGGTTAGCGCCTTATGATGGACCTATGGATGAGGAATCGTTAATAGACGAGATCTTATACCAGAGAAGGTATTCTCTTTTTGGTGAAGGTCATAGATGGATTGATCTGAGAAGATTTAACAGAATAGACGAAATTCCTTTGGATAGACCCGGTGATGTCGTTCATATTCAGTTCCCTCGACCGGCGTCAGAGGATAGTTTATAGTGTGACATTTCTGATTTTATACAAGATTATTGAAACTAAAAAAGTGGGGCTATATGCCTCACTTTTTTAGTTTATAATGCCCACATTTAAATCGATGCGGAATATGTCGCTGCTTGGGTACATACGGACTATATAAATCGTGAAGGTCATAGAAGCTATCTTTTAAAATGAATGAGGAATGACTACTTTTTTGCTCCTCCTTTATCAAGGGTTAAATGAATTTTAAAAAATATTTAA
>CAZJTO010000054.1:0-12338 GCA_964548935.1 uncultured Saprospiraceae bacterium | reverse complement strand
TTGCCGCAAGAAGGA
The DNA here is from genome assembly GCA_964548935.1 of uncultured Saprospiraceae bacterium. Taxonomy (GTDB): domain Bacteria; phylum Bacteroidota; class Bacteroidia; order Chitinophagales; family Saprospiraceae; genus GYS-P2D. The sequence goes on along the minus strand of CAZJTO010000054.1, from coordinate 12,323 downwards.
TATCTGTTGCCTTGTCCAGATCATCAATGGTTGCAATCAATGGTGGAGCTAATCTAAAACTACGATTGTTAAAGAGGAACCAGTCCACTAGAACACCATGATCTACGGCATAGGCGACGATATGTTTCAGATATTTCAGTTTGGTGATTTCTACGGCCATCATCAATCCTGAGCTGCGGATTTCTTTGACGAGTTTATGTTGCAGCTTTTGCTTGATGAATTGTTCTTTCTGCGCAACCGATGCTATTAAGTTATCGCCAAGTAGTACCTCCAGTGTGGCGAGGGATGCGGCGCAACTGACGGGATGGCCACCAAAGGTTGTTATGTGGCCAAGTACTGGTTTTTTAATTAGACAATTCATAATCTCCTTGCTACTTACTACGCCCGCAATGGGCATGCCTCCACCCATGGCTTTGCCGATGAGCATGATGTCAGGAACAACACCGTATTTCTGATGGGCGAAGAGATGTCCCGTTCTACCAAAACCGGTTTGGATCTCATCTAAGATGAATAGCGCACCTACTTCAGTACAACGCTGGCGCACCAGCTGCAGATAGTCCGGTGTAGGAAGAATCACTCCAGCTTCTCCTTGGATTGCCTCCATGATCACACAGCTCGTGCGCTCTGTTATTAGATTGATATCTGGTAGGCTATTAAAGTCGATATGCCTTATACCTGGTAGCAGCGGTAGAAAAGGCTCTTTATAATCTTGATCACTCCGCAAGCTCTCAGCACCTTGCGTCGATCCGTGATAGGCATTGCGAGCGCATATTATTTCAGATCTTCCTGTATATCGTTTGCCGATTTTCATGGCTAGCTCAGTGGCCTCCGTACCTGACATGAGATAATAGAGAGATTCAAAATGCTCATCCAATTCTTGTATCAACAGTTGTGCATAGGACGTCTGTGGAGATTGATTATGCTCGCCATATACCATTGTATGCATATAGCGATCTACCTGATCTTTGATTGCTTGTGTCACCTTGGGATGACAGTGACCCAGTGAACTTACTGAGATACCAGAGTTCATATCATAGTAGCGCTTGCCAGAAGTGTCATAGATGTGAATACCTTTGGCATGATCTACTTCAAGAGCCATAGATAGTGGGCTTGTTTGCGCCACGTAACTCAGGAATAAATTTTTTTTGCTGATCATTGCTACCGATTGAGACTAGTCAGGTTATTGATGATTGTCGCCAAAACACATTAAGTCTATCCTAACAATTTACCTATTTACAGGGTCAAAAGTATTTCTTACTTTTGATAATTACCTCCTGAGGGCATGTTAGGCCCAACTTATAGGGTGTATTAGTGTAATATCCTGCCTAAAGTTGAGTTATTATTCAAGATCAAATAAGTGTGATGAAAAATATATCGGTTGTATTACTTCTTTTCAGTTCTTCATTCCTTTTTGGACAAGGAATAAATTTCTTTCATGGCACATGGGAGGAAGCTCTAGCACAGGCGGCAGAGGAAGAAAAACTAATTTTCGTGGATGCCTACGCCAAGTGGTGTGGTCCATGCAAGCGTATGTCCAAGAATGTATTCACTCAACAATCTGTTGGAGATTACTACAATGCCAATTTCATCAATATGAAGATTGACATGGAAGAAGGTTTGGGATTGACCTTTAGACAGGACTATCCCGTGAGAGCGTATCCCACGCTCATGTTTATTGATGAAAATGGCGAGATCGTCAGAAAGTCAGTAGGTGGCAAGCAGGAGGCCGCTTTCATCGCACTAGGGGAAGATGTCGTTGCCTCATATGACAGGTCTGGCGAGTATGCAGATGAATATGAAAAGGGCAATCGTGATTTTGATCTCGTCATGGGATATATAAAAGCGCTGAATAAAGCAGGAAAACCGAGCAGTAAAGTCGCTAATGATTTTCTTAGAAATAATAAAGACTTGTCTGGAGCGCGCCTAGTAGACTTTCTCTATGAGTCTGTCACTTCTGCTGACTCTAGAATATTTGAACTTTATGCATCGCAGCTTGATGCGGTAAAGGCTAAGTACGGACAAGAAGCAGCTTTGGATAAAATTAACAGAGCGGGAGAGGCATCTTTAGAAACCGCCATCGCATTTGAATCAATGGACCTCCTAGAGGAGACACATAAGGTTATCAATCATTACAATCCCACCTATGGTGAGGAATTCAAGTTGAAGTCATATTTAGAATATGCTCGTGCAACTAATGATATATCATTGATGAGGGCAGCGGTTAAGGAGATGACGGAGACTGTGGTTACTGACAATCAGGAGAAAGTAGATCTTGTCGAAGAGTTGATGTTATACCAAGTCCTAGACGATGAAATAGCTAATACCTCAGAAGAAATCATGAGCAAAGTCGTTAAGAAAAGCGATCAGACCAAGTACAGACTATTTTACGCTCAGATACTTCATCAGAATAAAAAAGACAAAAAAGCGCTAAAGGAAGCCGAAAAAGCATATAAATTAGCTGATGATGAAGATGCCTGTCGAATAGAATTACAAGATTTAATCGAAAGCATCAAAGCCAAATAAGGAAAGATCCAATAAATGCGCCTATTACTGCTATTACTTTTTACCACTTTCGGTGTTAATGAGATCAGTGCATCTGTAATATTCAAAAATATAGAGGTAGAGAAAGCGATCGAACAAGCAGCAGCGCAAAATAAGTTCGTATTTGTTGACACATATGCCGAGTGGTGTAAGCCATGTAAGGAGATGGACAGGGTTTTTACTGACCCTGAGTTGAGTGAATTTTTCAACTCAAACTTCGTCAACGTCAAGGTCGATATGGATAGCCGATATGGCAAGTCCTTAAGTCAGAAGTATGACGTAGTGTGGTTGCCTACATTGATCATCTTGGATGGTGATGGCTCGGTAAAAAATAAAATTGATAAGATAGTCGATGCTACAGAGCTGTTGCAATTAGCTCAAGAAGCGGTGAGGCCAGGCCAGGTATATGTGGAGGAAGGGTTCTCAAGTAACCCTTTTGGTGGGACAAGCAATAATGCAGCCCCGCAAGAAAAAAAGTTAATCACAGAAGATAATGCGCCAATCTTATATGTGCACAATGATAAAACCTCAAGTGGCCGTCCTCATATCATGTATCACGAGGCCTATCTCCATGTCATGTTGCAGGATGGCAAGCAGTATGAGATTGCTAGGAAGTATCTATCAACACAAGATGATTGGTCAACAGAGAAAAACATAAAATTCATCTTCGATTTTTTACACACCACCAACAGTGCCGAGTTTGATTACTTCTTGCGCAATAAACAGAGATTCATCGAAGTGGTCGGTTCAGAAAAAGTAGATCAGACTGTAAGCATATTATCATATGAACGCCTGTATAATGGGTATCCACGACCAGGTTTGGAAGAAGCCATCAGGCTATTTAGTTATGTAGATCCTACACAAGCCGATAAGCTGGCATATAAGTACTATCTAAATAGACTGAACGAAGAACAAAAGTTCAAGGAGTATGGCCTGCAAGCTGAGCATTATCTGACCAACATCAACCCTTTTGATGATGAAGTGATGTATCAGCACTCCTACAATCATCTGTCTCATAAAAGAGAAAATGCCAACTTATCGCAGTGCCTCAGATGGGCACAAGAAGCGGTTGTCTACAAGGATGATAATGCCAAATATCATCTGCACTTGGCAAATGTTCATTTCGGACTTGGCAATAAATCAGAATCCGAGAGTCATTGCGATAGAGCCGAAGAATTGGCAATTGCTCAAGGCTTAGATACTTCGCAAATCCTCAAACTCAAAAATCGGCTTAAGGAGCTATAGGTCAAGTTCTGCAATGACAGGGCAGTGATCCGAGTGCATGACATCTTTGTACATGCGACATTCCTTTAAATTATTACTGAAAGAGTCAGTAATCGATATATAGTCGATGCGCCAGCCCTTATCTCTCTGACGTGCGCCAGCCCGATAACTCCACCAGCTATATAGACTCTCTTCTGGATAGAGTGATCTAAATGCATCCACGAATCCACTCTCAAACCAATCTGCTAACCAAGCACGCTCGTCAGGTTTATAACCCGAGGGCTTGTCCTTGCGATCTGGGTTATGGATGTCAAGCCGATCTCGTACGACGTTATAATCTCCGACGACTACGAGGTTCTCATGAGTCTCTCTCATCTTAGTGATCCATGGGCCGAAATCTTGTAGAAACTCCATCTTAAATTGATGACGCTCATCACCACTGGAGCCTGATGGGATATAGACATTGACCAATGACCAATTGTCAAAGTGCGTTATGACAGTCCTACCTTCATTATCATATCGTTCGATGCCTATTCCAACCTGTACGTCTTTGGGTTTGAGCTTGGTCAATGTAAGGACCCCACTGTACCCTTTCTTCACTGCGCTATGCCAATGTTGCTGATATCCGAGTTGTTCAAGTTGAGTCAAATCGACTTGCTCGGGATGACTCTTAGTCTCCTGTATACATATGATGTCGGCAGCATCTGATTCGATCCAATCCAACAATCCCTTCTTTATGGCAGCTCTGATGCCATTCACATTATAACTTACTAATCGCATGTATTACAACTGTATTGGATTACTACTAAATCCTAGATCTGACCAGCTCTGACCAGACTTGATATCTGTCATTGGCATGTTCACATTCATCGAGCTTAAGCCATGCGATTGTGCCACTTTGGCGCCCCCTGATAGGGTGGTATAATCTTTCCAACTAGCATATACGCCTCCGACAGGTATAATCTTAGTCCACATCTTGTAGCCAGTGGGCATTCCTGATTCGTCCATATACCAGAGATATTGATCGCCAGGGGTCACACCACCAGATTCATAGGTGATCAGTAGCCCTTCTGCACCATCTGCATCCACCGCCATATCTCTCTTCGTTCCTGGATCAAATACTTTGAATGGCGCACTAAACCAAAATGAATCATTGCACCAATGGCTCCATGCAGTCTGTATTGCTTTTGTTTTGTCTGTCCCTGTTAATGCCTCATCTCCCTTATAGGCGTTACCATCAACCTCATCCATATCGAGGTGGACTATGTAATCACCCCATGATACCCGAGCATCATTGTTGACCTTGTCCCATACGAAGTGATGACCACCAGGAAATGACCACTGCACATAGTTGAGGGTATCCCATGCGGGCTTGTTGACTGCAGTCAACAGTTGTTGAGCTACCGCATCAGCATTGCCTTCAATTATTTTGGGTTTCGCTTCGTTGAAAACAAACTTTACAAGCAAGAATCCAATGAGTAGCAGCACGACTAGAGCGATGAGTATTCTTTTGATCCACTTCATAGCTTGGAGGAATTTGATGGTAAGGTAAGTAGCTTCAACTAAATATTGAGGTAAGTACTCTGAAGATAAAATGAAGAAATTAGCGAAAGGAGTAATTAATCAATCTCAATATGAATTGTGAGTGCGGCTCGGCCAGATTCTTCAAGGCAATCAAAACAGCTTCACATCTGAACTCAAGGCAGATTTTTTACGATATGATCTACTATTCTTGCCACTAAGTTGGCAGTTACGCCATCTTGATCATAGCTTGGATTAAACTCTGCGATATCACAAGAAATCACCTTGTTTGAGCGCATTAAATAATCCAAACAATGGAACAAAAACCTGGGTGTAAATCCTAATGGTGATGGAGCGCTTGACCCAGGTGCAAAAGCAGAGGCTATACCATCTATATCAATGGTGATGTATATATAATCTTTGTCTGAGAGGAATGCCTGTAAGCGATTCAGTATCGCCGTGGCATTATTCATCTCACATTGGTCTATTAAAATATAATCTGCCGCAAATTGGTTCGCTAGATTAAATAAAGATGGAGTATTAGAGGCTGCCTGAATTCCGATTGCTAGATAGTCTGTAGTTTCTTGATGCTCTGATAGAATTTGATAAAAAGGAGTCCCCGAGTTAGCCATATTGGTGGAAGGCCGTAAATCAAAATGAGCGTCAAAATTTATAATTCCGATTTTACCATTTTCCTGGTTCACAGCCCTATGAATTCCACTAAAGTGGCCATAGGCTATATCATGACCTCCACCAATCACAATTGGAAAAATGGAGCTTTCTATTAGTACATGAACTGCGGCAGCTAATGCCTCTTGACATTCTTCAAGGCTCTCCCCAACACAAATTATATCGCCTACATCAGCTATCTTTTTACTATGATGATAAGCCAACCTTGCGAGTTTTTTCTTGCTGTATTCAGGACCATCTACGGCACCAACTCGGCCTTGATTTCTTCGTACTCCTTCATCACAAGCATATCCTAATATGGCGACATCACAGCTTGGCACCCCATCATCGAGCAGATCATGACAGTTAATCTGCTGATACCAGTATTGCAGTCCATCTTCTGCAGGCGTTGCCCTTCCTGTCCAGTGTGACTGAACAGGGGCTTTATAATTATGCGGTTTTAGATTGATGGTATTCATCGATTCATTGTTTTACGGTTTCTCCCTTAATGAGTACTTGGTCAATATGGTTAGAGCCGAAAGCATAAGGCAAGAAGGCATAGCTATCTATAGGCTTCGTTATAATGAGGTTAGCCATTTTACCAATGGAGATCGATCCAACTTGGTCTGCTAAGCCCATGGCAAAAGCACCATTAATCGTTATCGCATTAATGGCCTCTTCCGGCGTCATTTTTAGCTTAGCACAACACATCGATAATACTAAATTCATGTTTCCCGATGGCGTCGAACCAGGATTATAATCACTCGCTGCCGCCATAGGCAGATTCGAATCAATTATCCTTCTTGCTGGTGCAAATGGTATCCCCAGAAAGAATGAACAAGAGGGAAGAGCAACAGCTATAGTGTTACCCTGTTTCAAGGCATCGAGATCTTCATCTTCGAGTATTTCTAAATGATCTACTGTAAGAGCACCATGCTCAGCAGCGACTTTGATCCCTCCTATTGCATTAAATTGATTGACGTGGACTTTTGGCTTTAAACCATATTCTTTACCTCTTTGGAGAATCGTGGCCATCTCTGCTGGTGAGAAGTAATTTTTTTCACAAAACACATCTATATATTCCGCTAAGCCTTCTTGGGCGATTTTAGGAAGGGTGTTATTGAGCATATGATTAATAAACTCACTTTTCTTGCCTCGATACTCGATCGGTACTGCGTGCGCCGCAAGAAATGTAGCTCTGATAGGAAGATTATAGGATGACTTCAGTTGTTTGATTATCCTCAGCATCTTTAGCTCTGCCTCTGGTGTCAATCCATAGCCTGATTTGATCTCTATTGCTCCAGTGCCAAGGCTTATCACTTCATTTAGTCGAGAAGCCGCCTGTTCATAAAGCTCTTCCTCGGTATATTGCTGTAACAATTTGGCTGAATTAAGGATGCCGCCACCTTTAGCTGCTATTTGCTCATAACTCAGGCCCTTAATCCGATCAACGAATTCTGATGACCTGTTTCCAGCATAGACGAGATGAGTATGAGAGTCGCACCAAGCGGGTAGGATCATCTTACCATGAGCATCAATGATCTGGTGATAATCAGATCGTTCTGGACTATGCAACATTGGACCATAGCTCTCTATCAGTCCATTCTTAATAGACAGATAAGCATTCTTGATGGTTGGCAACTCATTCATCGCAGTCCCAGCAAGCGGTGTGCCTATAGAGTCGCGCACCTGGATTAGCTCCTTAATATTATAAATGAGTAGACTCATCAACTATGATAATTCTTCAAGTATATGGTCATCGACAAGATGAGGCAAGGTTACCTTGAGCTTTGGACTGCGCTGCATCTCTCTTTTCACTGCAAAAAGGGCCTCTTTATTCCTTGCCCAACTTCTCCGAGCAATTCCATTGTTTACATCATAAAAGAGCATGCTTTCTAATTTCTTCTGAGCCTCCTGAGAACCATCTAATAGTATTCCAAACCCACCATTGATAACCTCTCCCCAACCTACTCCACCACCATTATGTATGGATACCCAAGTAGCGCCTCTAAAGCTATCTCCAATGACATTGTGTATGGCCATATCTGCAGTAAATTGGCTGCCATCATAAATATTAGAGGTCTCCCGATATGGAGAGTCTGTACCACTTACATCGTGATGATCTCTACCGAGAACTATAGGACCGATTTTTCCTTGGGCGACCGCCGCATTAAATGCTGTTGCGATCTCTATTCTGCCTTCAGCATCTGCATATAGGATGCGAGCTTGTGATCCCACAACCATTTTATTTTCCTTGGCATCTCTGATCCACTTAATGTTGTCCGACAATTGTAGTTTGATCTCATCAGGGGCAGAAGCCATGAGCGTCTCCAGGACTTCCATTGCGATCTGATCAGTTACATCGAGATCTGACGACTTGCCTGACGTACACACCCATCGGAATGGCCCAAATCCATAATCAAAACACATAGGACCTAAGATATCTTGAACATAAGAGGGGTATTTAAATCCAACACCGTCTTCATCAAAAACTGCCGCCCCGGCACGGGATGACTCTAATAAAAAGGCATTACCATAATCAAAGAAATAGGTTCCTCTGGCAGCATGTTGATTGATGGCGGCTGCATGTCGTCGTAAGGAGGATTGAACTTTCTCTTTGAATAAGGCTGGATCCTCACGAAGCATAACTTGTGATTCTTCGAACGATTGACCTACGGGATAATACCCTCCAGTCCATGGTATATGTAGAGAGGTTTGATCCGAGCCAACGTGGACATAGATCTCGGCATTATAAAATTGCTCCCATACATCTACCACATTGCCTATAAAGGCTATTGACACTACTTCGCTATTAGATTGGGCCTTTTTAACTCGGGCAATTAACTGACCCATATCATCAATTAGCTCATCTACCCAGCCCTGATCAAAGCGTTTCTTTGCTGCTTGAGGGTTTACCTCGGCACAGACCGTGATGCATCGCACTATATTTCCGGCCTTAGGTTGGGCTCCACTCATACCCCCCAATCCTGCCGTAAGAAATACCTTTCCCTCAGTTGTTTCATCACTGCCTAAGATATTTCTAAATGCATTCATAACAGTAATCGTCGTACCATGAACGATGCCTTGAGAGCCTATATACATAAACGAGCCTGCTGTCATCTGGCCATATTGGGTCACGCCCAGTGCATTGTAGCGTTCCCAGTCGTCAGGTTTGGAATAATTAGGAATCATCATGCCATTGGTAATGACCAACATTGGGGCAGCCGTCGATGATGGAAATAATCCCATAGGATGTCCTGAATAGAGCTGCAGTGTCTGATCTTCAGTCATCATTGCCAGATACTGCATAGTGAGAAGGTACTGCGCCCAATTTTGAAAAACAGACCCATTGCCACCATAAGTAATCAGCTCTTCAGGATGCTGAGCTACCGCAGGGTTAAGATTGTTTTGGATCATTAACATGATCGCAGCGGCCTTAGAAGTTGTAGCGGGATATGCCTCAATTGGTCGGGCATACATCTCGTAGTCCGGCATAAATCGGTACATATAGATTCGACCATATTCCTTTAACTCCTCCATAAACTCTCCAGCTAAGACACTATGCCATTCTTTTGGAAAGTATCTAAGGGCATTGCGCACAGCTAAATTTTTCTCTTCAGCTGATAAAATATCTTTCCTTTTGGGTGCATGGTTAATAGCTGCCGATGGTGATTTAGCCGCTGGCAATTGTTTAGGTATTCCCTGGAGGATTTGATCTTTAAAGTTCATATGTTGGCTTTTCGGTTTTATTCATTGGATTGACCACGAACGCACGTTCTCTTACCAGAGTGATCATGGCATAAATATCTTTCTTAAGGGGTCTGTCTTGATCCAGATGGGCAACCTTATCTCGGATGATTTGATGATTGAGCTCTATTATTTCCGATGACTTCAGAGGCCGCCTGAAGTCCAAGGCTTGAGCGGCATACATCAATTCTATGGCAATAATCTTTTCAACATTTCCTAGAATTTGAATGAATTTCCTTGACGAGATACTTCCCATAGAGACATGATCCTCTTGACCTAATGAAGTTGGAATACTATCGGCAGAGGGGGGGAAACAAAGAGACTTATTTTCTGTGACTAAAGCTGCCGTTGTATACTGAGGTATCATCAGTCCACTGTTTAAACCTGATTCCTCAATTAATAAGCGGGGTAATCCATGTTTTCCCTCAATTAATAGATAGGATCGACGATCTGATATATTCCCTAATTCCGCAGCAGCAAGTGCTGTATAATCGATGGCCATAGCCAGAGGTTGACCGTGAAAATTTCCTCCTGAGATGGTTTCTTCAGCGCTGATGACAATCGGATTGTCAGTAACAGAATTCATTTCAATCTCCGTCAATTCCATGAGATGCCGATGTGCATTTCTCGAAGCCCCATGTACCTGAGGTATACATCGGATTGAATAAGGATCTTGAACTCTCGAACAGTTGGTATGGGAGGCCATGTTCTCTGATTCACTCAATAGGCTCCTCATATGAGCAGCGACCTTCTGTGTGCCAACAAAGGGCCTAAGGCTATGCAAAACTGCCGAAAATGGAGCCTTACTCCCTTGATAACCCTCAAGACTCATGGCGCCAGCAAGATCTGCTACATGTAGCAGGTAATCCATCTGAAGTAATCCAACTATGGTATGCGCCAGAATAAATTGAGTGCCATTGATCAAGGCCAATCCTTCCTTAGATTTTAGTTTGAGTGGGCTCAATTGATGTTGCGCTAAGATGTCAGTGGCAGGTATAGACTTCCCTTCAATCCAAAAATCGCCATTACCTATGAGTGGCAGGAACAAGTGTGATAGTGGTGCTAAGTCGCCTGAGGCCCCAACTGAGCCTTGCTCAGGCACCAACGGTGTCAGATCATGATCGATGAAGTAGATGATTCGCTCTATCATACCTATGCAAGCACCAGAATACCCCAGACAAAGGGCATGCACCTTGCAAATCATCATAATCTTGACCAGGGTTGGATCAATTGGGTCACCTACCCCTACAGCATGAGATAATAGCAATCGGCGCTGTAGCTCTGTCGTATCCTCTGCAGAGATCCGGGTATCACATAAAGGGCCGAATCCAGTATTAATCCCATAAACTGCTCGGTCTGATTGTGATATTTGATCAACGTGAGATCTGCAAATAGCAACTTTCTCTCTGGCCTCGTCGGTTACTTTTCCAATGCACTGTCTCTTGATCATTTTGTCAATGATCTCAATAGTAAGATGATCTATGCCATATTTAAATATCATGCGCTGTACCGATCAGACTTTAAATTTAACAAGCAGATTAATAATTAATAAATCCATTATATCGGTATATTGATAACTATGAGTTATCAATTAGAACTACGTCAGATGCGCTATTTTCTCACTGTTGCTGAAGAATTACATTTTAGGCGAGCTGCTGAACGACTATATATTTCGCAACCAGGGCTCAGTAAACAGATAAAGGAAATGGAGACAGGCTTAGGTCTCACACTATTCTACCGTGACAACCGCAATGTGAAACTAACAGCTGCTGGAAGCTATCTAAAAACAGAGCTTGCCAAACATTTAAATGGCTTAGATCAAACCTTACATCATGCCAAAATGATCCACAAAGGCTTAAAAGGAGAATTAAAGCTTGGCTATGTCGGATCTGCTATGCAGCAAATGATCCCTCAACTGATGCTCAGATTTAAACAACATCATGGAGAAATATTATTCCACCTATACGAGATGGACAATCATGTGCAATTAGAGCATCTGCTCTCCAATCAATTGGACATGGGATTTGTGCGTTCTGAAAGGATACCAAGAGGACTCCATTCTGTTAAAGTACTCAATGAACCATTTTGTCTCGTCCTTCCAATTGATCACCCGATATCTGCTGATAATTTTAAAGAGATGTCTCAGTTAAAAAATGAACCGTTCATTCTCTTTGATAAAGCTTACAGTTCATCGTATTATGAGCAAGTCATGCAGATCTTTGATGACGATGGCTTCACTCCTATTGTAAGTCATAGCACCATCCACTCTAATTCGATTTACAAGCTCGTAGAGCATGGTTTTGGGGTGTCTATTGTACCTAAATCTTTAAAGATGGATTACTTGCAGGGAGTTAAATTCATAGACCTTGATAACTTACCGCAGCGCACCACCTTGAGGGCTGCATGGAATAAGAACAATTTTAATCCAGCCATGACCGAATTAATTCAAGTTCTTGGGAATTTACAGTTTACAGAGTGATAATTATTCCACGATACCATACCTGTAGGCTGCACTGACCAGCCTGGCAGTATTGCGCACACCAAGCTTGCTGATCATGTTGCGCCGATGACTTTCGACGGTGCCAAAGCTTATGAATAACTTCTCAGCAATCTCCGCAGTA
>CAZJTO010000053.1:0-12472 GCA_964548935.1 uncultured Saprospiraceae bacterium | reverse complement strand
ACTCTGACAGTGTCACTTATATGATCGCACCTATAACAGCAGACGGCTGTCGAGGAGATACTGTGAGTGTAACAATTACAGTTGATCCTGAGGTCACTGTTGACGCAGGTACTGATGAGACTATTTGTTCGACCGCAGAGATTTCTTTAGGGGGGTCGATAACAGGCGCTATCGATGAGGGTACATGGAGCACAGATGGTGATGGATCCTTCGTGGATAATGCTGATAGTGGTGATAGCACATTTGCAGGCGCTACTACATATATACCTGGTCCAAATGATCGAGCAGGTGGCGAAGTCGTGTTAACGTTGACATCTGATGATCCAGAAGGTGCATGTGGAACAGCTGAAGACTCTATGACGATTACGATCAACGGCGTAGAGTGTGGAACATTCCCTTGGACAGGTAATGAATAATAAGAAAAGAGAATTATAAGACTATAGGCTCCGCTCGTCATTGAGCGGAGCCTTTTGGTCTCTAAATATTTACATAAGGAAACTACAACCTATGGAGGCATCTCGCATGCCATCTTACATCCCTATGCGCTACATTTGGGTGGTGCTGCTCCTGTGTTATAGCTTTACAGCAGATAGCCAGGAAGCTCTGACAGCTCATGTCTCTTATGACATAGTACCCACATGTGTCAATCCCTCAGATGACAGACCCGCATCTAGTGGTAGCTTTTTTATCCTGGTTTCATTCGATGACCTTCAAGTTGATAGTGCTGAGGTGCTCCAAGAAAATTTTGAGATAACGGTCGAGGATAATGCGCCAATTCAGTTTTTTGTGGATCAAGAACAATTGCCCTATGCTGCCATATTTGGCCCTTTTTCAATCCCTGCGGATAGACCACAGAGAGCCCTTCAAGTTAATCTGCGCTCTATAGACAATGGTGTCGGAGATGAGCTCTTAGTATCTGAGGTGTTGTGTGGGGTAGAAACTAACAATGGTCTCAATCAACCGGGCTCCATGTGTACAGTAGACGATCGGTTTCTCTTTGCCCAAGCGCAACCACCTCCTGTAAATGGAAGTCGCCATCAGGGAGGAACCTACGTTTATGTCCTTGCCGATAGCGACGGGTTGATCAGGGCTGTCAATCATACAGGTCTATTCAATCAGATTGATGATGATGGGACATATCAAATAGAATTATTTTCTGTCGCTAATCACGAGATCGATTCATTTATCGGAGAAATTAGTATCGGAGAACCATTGGAGATGATGGTGTCATCATCTTGTGTTGCATCATGTGGGAGTTATGCAGTGGAGCTTTCATGTACAGGTTTTGACCTGGCCTTGACTAAAGAAGTTGTAGGCAGCGATATATTCAGTGTTGGTGATACAGTAGAATATCTGATCACTATAATTAATGAGGGACTGGTTCCCGCCTATGAAGTGGTAGTCAGAGATATTGTGCCGGAAGGCCTACGCTATGTCCCTGAACTAAACCCTCAATGGGATGACCAGGCAAATTCGTTACCGATCGAGGTCATCTCAGCGGGAGATTCAACAGTCTTATCAATAAGAATGATTGTTGATGTACCGGCACTAATCATAGAGATCGAAAATATTGCTGAAATCATATTCGCTACAGACAGCCCAAATGGAACAGATATTGCATTTGATTTGGACAGTACTCCCGATAATGAAAATGATAGAGAAGATGACATCAGTAGTGTAGACATAATCGTGCTCCAGGCTTTATGCGATGCCTCATTTGCTGCTGAGCTGATAGACAATGGACCATTTTGTATAGGTCAAGCTATACACTTACAAGCCGAAGCAAGTTCAGAAAATGGTAGGCTCACATATTCTTGGCAACGAGATGGCGACCCTATTTCTAATGCATCTGAGATTGATATCTCCAATCCAAACACGGCAGATTATGGTCTGTATACGCTAATCGTTACAGATCCTATGGGATGTACAGCTACGATGTCTATAAATGTTGAGTTAGCAGTAGAAGAGCGTATCAGTTGTATAAGTGAGTTAAATGTGTCGGTGAGTGCCAATTGTACTCTTGGCTTGCGTCCAGGCATGTTCACACGTAATTCGATTTCAGGGATAAATGATTACATCCTGGAAGTTATTGATGCACAAGGGGCTATAGTCGACCTATCTGATGTCAGTGGTAACGATTTATCGGAACCTCTGGAGGTGCGACTCATACATCCTTGTACTGGCCAGACCGTGTGTTGGTCGTTTGTCAATGCAGAGTTCAAAGCGGAGCCCATTGTGAATGTCCTCAGTGACACATTAAACATATTTTGTGGCACCGCAGATATGACTAGTGCGACGGAGTTATTAGACCGAGTAGAGGGAGTGCCTAGCGCCACAGAATTTAGCGCGCTAATACAAGATGAACTCTGTCAGTTAGAAGGAACTGTAAGTGTCCAGGATCAAATATTTGAGGATCTGACCTGTGGATCAGGTGTTGTCGGTAGGGTATACTCATTGACCGCTAACAATCGAACATTTATATTAGATACAGCTATCGTCAACATACTCGCAACGCCAATTGAATCTGTCATTTTTCCTGCTGACGTGTCTGGATTGGCTTGTGGCGAATCTGTTCTTCCTGAGGATATTTCATCTTTACCGATGTGGGTCGACGGTTCTGATACAATACAGCTGCGACTGGTCGATAATGGTGCTGATGACTTTTGCCGAATGTCTACGACATATTCAGATCAGGAGTCCGATGAGATATGCTCATTTGGCAGTCAGAAAATCCTTAGGTCGTGGACGGTTATTGATTGGTGTACAGACCAAGTTATCTCTCACCTACAACATCTATATGTTGTCGATCTAAGTCCTCCAATTATCTCCACTCTAGAAGATACGGTCCTAGTAACCTTATCGGGTAGGATATGTCAAGGGGACATTGACTTGTCTGCAGTTGTTGATATCCTTGATAATTGTGATGGTAACCCTGAGGTGATTATTGAGGATTTCTCTAGTGATAGATTGTTTTTGCAGGATGTGCCTGCGGGCCACCATCAGATAGCGATTCAGGCTATAGACGCTTGTGGCAATGTTTCAACTGATAGCATACAAGTGATAGTCACTGAGGAAATTCCGCCAGTACCGGTCACCGTCACCGAACTCAATGTAAGCTATAGCTCTGGATCTGCTGGTTGGATATCGGCAGAACTATTCGATAATAATAGTGCAGATGCCTGTGGGCCTGTAAGTATACAGATCGCACGTGCCACAGAGGTTAACCAGATATCATCAAATGGCACCCTGGCGGTATGGGAGCTCAGAGACAAATGCGATGAAGACTTTAGTGCTTATGATAGTGATCAAGATGGTGAATTAACGATTGACGAGATATATCGTGATCAGATCCTCTTTTGCTGTGAAGATCTTGATCAACAGATAAAAGTCTTTATCCGAGTGATCGATCAGTTTGGCAATTATGCCGAGACGGATGCAACCGTATCCTTATCTGCTATTGATGAGCCTATCATCTGTGATGATGGAGACCCATGTACCATTGGAGATCGTATGCAAGAGGGATGTCCATGTCGAGGGTCAGTAGATACTTCGGATTTAGACCAGGATGGTATCCCGGATTGTATTGATCAAGATTTCATCGTATGCATAGATGGTGAGACGACTTCAATAGAGCGATCGGAACTTGAGGAGATGCTAGCGTTAGGTGCAACCGTAGGTCCTTGTGGGACTACCCAACAAGCCGATATCGGTGGTGAGGTATTCACACTGAACCGAGAGATGATCGAAAATGTACTCATTACTAAGAATGACTCCATTGCCAAATTAACAGATATAGATGGACAATACGCCTTTAGATCCAATCAGATGTATAGGTCTTATGAATTGGATGCGTTCAAGAATGATGACTCATTAAATGGGGTAACGGCGCTTGATATCGTACTCATTCAACAGTACGTGTTGGGTCTTAGTGATTTTTCGAATGCTTCTGACTTTCTTGCGGCGGACGTTAACAATGATGGGAGAGTATCAGCAGGAGACATTGCTGAGCTACGGAGATTAGTATTGGGGCAGATAGATTCATTCTCTAATCATACTAGTTGGATATTTCTTCCTGCAGACCCAGGTTTTGATGAGAGCAACCCACATAATTACGAGGATAAGATTAAAATAGAAGAGCTCTCAGGACATATGCTAGATCAGGATTGGATAGGCATCAAGATTGGTGACGTTTCTGGCAATGCATTGGCTAATAGTAATAAGGCATTAAAAAGATCTAGCGATAAGGTCACCATTGCGCTCCCAGATTTGGATATGTCGCCAGCAGAAGAAATAGTAATACCGTTCTATATCGATCAATACATTGATATGATGGCAATGCAAATCACTGTCATGGGTGATTTTGAAATTGTAGGAATTAGTTCAAATCAAGTGAATATCTCCCCAGAGGACTATATTCTGAGCCAAGAGTTGAATTCTGTGCGGATCGTCTGGACTAACCCTGAGGTTATCCAAATCAATGATTCTGAGCTTTTCTCATTGGTCGTCAGACCGGACCACGCTGGAAACCTGTCAGAAGTACTACAACTGGATATAGATTATGACAATCACATCTATGGTGCAGGACAAGAAGATTATCAGGTCGATATAATCTTCTCAGATGAGGTATTGGCTGAGTCATCAGGTCGAGATCACCTATATCAGAACGAACCTAATCCATTTGTGGACTACACTAATATTCCAATTTATCTATCCTCAGAGCAACAAGTAACCTTGAAGTTATATAACGCCTCAGGACAGATTGTCCTAGTCAAGGATGAATTATTAACTCAAGGACATAATGAGATCAGGATAGATCGTAGTGAGTTAAGTGCATTATCGGGAGTGATTTACTACGAGTTAGTCACCGATCAAACAAGAGTAGTTAGATCGATGATTTTAACAGCGCATTAAAGCATTTAACGATTCCTTAGATAACTTCTCTTGACCCTGCTGAATAGTAAGGGTATTAAATCAGCATAATATGAATGTCAAGAAAAGAGAAATCGAAATCTATTACAACCCTTCATCTGGATCGGATCGTCGCACAATAGCTTATGCACAGTCGTTGTCACCACACATCAAAATTTATAGCTATGATAAACTCAGGTTCACGAGTACGAAGTGGTGTGATATTATTAGCAAGTTGGATATAGAACCTAAAAGCCTTTTTAACAAGGCACTCCCAGAATATCAAGAGAGCATAAAAGGCAAAGAATTTGATATGGAGGGATGGATAAATGTAATTCAGAGAAATAAACATCTTCTTAAAGCTCCAATTGCTATGAGGGGACAATCCGTCGTTTTATGTGAGAGCCCAACGGATGTTCTCAGATTGAGTAGCAGCTTTAAGGCTCGGTCTTAATCCGTGACTCTCTCTATAAATTCTGCGCAACTCTCTACTAGTGCCTGTAATGTTGCACCAAAATTTGTCTCAAATCCAGCCTCGAACGAGATGGATTCGGCGGATGAAATGATCACATGATCTGGATTGATAATCGTATCCGTATAAAGAATAGTACTGTTAGATCGAAATGAGTAAGTATTAGGGTCTTGCTGATTAGCATCAGAATCACACTGATCGCACGGTATACAGGCTGTTCCACCACAGTCTATCTGCTCTTCTCCATTGTCCAATATGCCATTGGAACAGGGGTTGTCGGGCACTATGGTTGGGTCATACCTGAAGTAATAACTAAACCCGTCAGATGACCATCTATCGTCCCACTCTATATAATATGATAGATCTGCCAAAACAGGAAAACTATCGATTCCAGATGCATAAAATAGACCGTTGCCGATATCGCAATGATCATCCTGTAGGAGCAGTTGGTTCAATGCATCACAAGAACCTTGGTGTATTAATAATCTCGTATCTACTCCTTGGGAACAGGCGTTCATTGATATGTATCCATCATTTGCTGGAATAAATCTATACCATGCTGATGCATCAGCATCTGGTTGACTAGCACCATTTCCTGCGATTGGGCCGATAACTTGTATGGAGGTATCTATACCGCTGAGCTCAATTGTGATGGCGTCAGTGCAGTCCTTGCCTTCGATCGCATTGCATTCTGCAATTTTAGTTCTGATGAGGTCGCCGGGTTCTTGCCCGAAGCCTCTGGAGAAAAACACTCCGCCCTGTCCCTGCAGATGACAATTACTCATAATTGTACCTCTCACAGATCCTGATACCTCCACACAAGAATTAGAAATACAATCATCAAGGGCTCTATCGCCGTTAGGACCCCAACTGCAATCATTGGTATGAGGCGAACCCAGATTATGACCGATCTCATGCGATATAACATGTGTCTGCCAGGAGTAATCACTACCATTTGGCACGGTGCTATTGAGATTGGCGTACGAATATGCCCGTGTCTTGTCGCAGAACCCATCCACAAAAGCGATTCCTCCACTCAGTCCAGTATTTGTGGATAACAGTATGGCTATGTCGGCATCGAATTCTTCATTCAGTTGAGTTCTAAAGTTGTGTATAGCGGCTGTGGCATTATCCTTGTCATAAGGATCGACAGTATCCCACACATGTATGTCATCGACGAGTAGGGTAATATTTTCATTTTGATAGATCACTGACACATCATTCATCAGACTAAGTACATAGTCGATTGTATTGGTGATGCTTGATCCATGAGATGTATACATAGCATAGTCGCAGTCGATGTACACCCTAACAGTATCCCCTTGAGGCTGATTCTTGTAATGTATGCCTGATTTTACTTGAGGACTGGAGTAATCGTAAGTGTTATGACAGATCCATGGTATAGATGGCTTGTCTGCGCTATCATATAGAACTAGCGATCCTTCTGTAGTTGTCTCAATCATTAGATTTTGGCCCGCTCTGGCAATAATGCCATTGAGTTCGGTATCACTAACATTGAGTGTTACCCACGAGTGATGCTCACCGAGGATTACCCCTCTATAGGTCTTTATACCTGATGAAGGGTTCGTATGGGAAATTGCCTGTTCTTTAAGTATGATCGATAGAGCGTTATAGTCGCTTAAAGGTAGTTGTACTTGAATAATGGAGCTTTCGCCTGAATTTCCTATCGCTTTACTATCAAATTGCAAGTATGTGTTCACACCTTCCTTAGAGATGAATTCAAATACATCTCCAGAAATTGGTGCTCCCTTGAGCTTAATAGTTGATTCTATCTCTCTGTAGAGCGGCGACTTCTCTGTTCTCGATTGAGCTTGACTCAATAGACTTAGATGCAAGCACAATAGTAATAGTGTGATTCTCGACACGGTAATAGGTTTTGGTCATTACCGATTGCTGTCTACTTGGATTATATTAGGGTATCGACTTAGTTGAGATACCTAGGTCGATTAAATAGATGGTTTAATTATTTTTTGGTCGCAGTAAAGATTCTCGATAACCTTTACAACACATAACATGTTAGTATAGTGGTCTGCTAGGCAGGCGACATAACCGTACTAACAATAGCTTTTTGCGAGCGATTGAGCATTATCATAATTAAGCAGATGCAGAATAAAAATTCATATATCACAATTATTAATTCATCGTGTAACTATTTTGTGTTAGTAGCATTGGCCCTGATTACATTACAGTCGTGTAAATCCTATCCGTCATCGAGTGCTGATACTTCTCAGAGTAGTGCAAAACTGGATTATAGTCAGTTAAAATATTGGGCGGCACATCCTGACTTAAGCGATCCATCTGATCAGGTGCCAGGGTCACAAGCGTATACTATACCTGATACCGATACAGACATCTTTTTTATACACCCCACCACCTATACAAGCTACAAGGGAGATGTGATGTGGAATGCAGACATCAATGACCAGAAGCTTAATGAACGTACTGATAACACTACTATACTGTACCAGGCCAGTGCATTTAACTCTGGCGGCCGCGTCTATGCACCTCGTTACCGGCAAGCCCATATCGAAGCATTTTACACGACGAATCGATTGGATGGAGAGCGCGCGCTCGATTATGCTTATGAAGATGTAAAACGATCTTTTGAGCACTATCTAAAGAATCAAAATCAAGGAAAAAACATCATAATCGCTTCTCATAGTCAGGGAACCAGACATGCAAAAATTCTGCTCAAAGAATTTTTTGACGGGACTCAATTACAGAATCAACTGGTTGCTGCATATATCATCGGTATCCCAGTAACGAAGGGCGAGTTTGATCACATACCTACATGTCAAACAGCCAATGATGTGGGATGCTATGTGTCGTGGCGTACGTTCAGAGCAGGTAATTATCCTCCCTATGGCTCTGGGGGAGATACAACAACTGTAGTGAATCCTTTATCCTGGATGACCTCTACTGAACTGGTCTCACGGGAGCAAAATGCAGGAGCAGTGCTTCGTAATTTTGACAAGGTATATCCTCAACTCGTAGAGGCTCAGATTAGCGAGGGCGTCTTATGGGTTAATAAGCCAAAATTTCCTTGGAGCTTCTTGTTTACAACTAAGAACTATCACATCGTAGATATCAACCTATTTTATATGAATATAAGACAGAATGTGATCAAGCGCATCGACAGATTTGTGGGGGCCACTAAGAACTAATTAAGGGAGTACCTGCAAGGGCCTGAGTTGTGAGCAAATAGATGATCAGAGCATATAATCCAGCTACTGTTGCCACCAATATCTTCTGAGTAGTGTGGGTTGACATGTTTTCTTTAATCCAATATGCACATAATGGGATCAATTGTATGGCGTGCAGTCCTAAAAAGTGTCCTACCCGAATATCTCCTCCCGTGGTACTCCAATTGACAAATGGGAGCCCAGCACCACCGTCAGTAACTCCAACGGCATGTTGTCCATTGGAGATCATGATCCCACCGATGAGGTTACCTGCGATAAATACAAGTAGGCCTAATCGTACTCCCAATAAGTAAGTGGGATGGAGATGGTCATGCTTAAAATAGTACATAAAGGTTAAGATGAATATCAGCACTGTATTCATGAGGATGAGCAGACCCATTACGGCGAACATCAATGAGTCCAAATCTGTGTCGAAATTGAAATGACTCCGTACTGCTCGCGCACCTTGGACAGCGATGATAACCATCTCAATAAACATGATGACAAAAACTGTCCATTTTAGAATGCTCTTAAGCTTAGGCCACCTCTTGATATCATGAATCAGATAGGAGAATGTCCAGATGTATATAGCTGTGGAAATGAAAAACTTAATGGGTTTGATCCAGGTATTAATGCCTAGGACGGTGCGATCGTCTACCATCAGAGGTATGACCATTAGGCCTGCTCCAATGAATAGGATAAGACCACCCCAAAACAGCAACGGACTGCGCAGTCTGAGGGTAGCAATTAATCTAGGCGAAGTAGTACTCATGAACTAAATTTTGGTAATTCGATGAGAGCTCATAACTAGAGTAAGAGTTTATCCTGGCGCATAGTCAAAGTTTTCGTGGTCGAATTTTTGAGTCTTAATATTGCGTATTGTGATATAGACAAATAGTCCTACAGGGCCTGCAAAGAAGGTGAGCAACTGACATGGGAGCAATACCAGCCTATGAATGCCGTGACGCATGGCATCATTATACTCCCAGGTTCCTAACCAGAGATCAAATGCCAAATAATGTACCCATCCAAGTAGAATCAGATTCTTATTGCTAAATAGAATAGCGAGTTCGTCCAAAGACCCAAACCCACCTTCGCTCATCTCACCAAAATGTGTCACCATGAGAAACAAGTATAGGCCACTCAATAAGATAGGGATGACGGCACCTTGGACAAAGATTCTAGTATACTCCCAGCGAGGCACCAATATGAGCAGCGCCCAACCGAGCATTGCGATTATGTTGGCAATAGAAAATAGTTGATCGATATCCATGATTGATTGAATTTTCTATCTTGAACTTACTGAAAAATAGCAAGGGGTAAGACATATTTTTCACGCAAAAGCAGATTCTTTGTTTTAGTTCCAATCTTTTGATGGACATTTGTGCGATCTTAATCGTTCTTGACTAAACTCAAAAATTTTATGAGACTATCATCAATACTTACACTTCTATTTTTACTAGTCATGGTCACAAGCTGTGGTGATGATGGCGTGGATGTAAGCTCACTGAGTATATCAGATTTTGTAGAGGACAACAACCTCAACACTACTGTTACGCAGAGCGGACTGAACTTTATCGTTACTCGTGAAGGTAATGGCGTCACTCCTAATGCCAATTCAGACGTGACGGTCAACTTTAATGGTTACTTCTTAAATGGAGACACTTTTGATTCTGCAGATAACGTCACTTTTAATCTACAACAGGTGATTAGAGGTTGGACTGAAGGTATGCAGCTTGTCTCTGAAGGTGGCGCCATAACATTGTTGATACCTTCAAATTTAGGTTTTGGCCCTACAGGCACATCGGGGATACCGCCAAATACCAATTTAGGTTTTGATATAGAGTTATTGGCTGTTAATTAATAATAGAAAACAAATACTTGATGATATTTAAAAGATATGGACTGGGTCTTATGATTCTGTTAGGTATACTGTTTGTGCAGTGTAGTTCTGACGAAGACAATAGTGAGGATCTCATAGAAGAGTACATTGCGAGTCAGGCGCTTGCATTTGATCGAACAGAAAGTGGCCTGTTTGTCTCTCTTGAAAGAAGCACAGGCAGTACCCTGATTAGCGCAAGTGATTTTGTACAGGTTGAACTTCGACTGTCTGATCTAAGTGGGGTGGTAGGATTCAACACATTTGATACTGATGCTAATATCGCAAGTGAAGTACTCGCATTTCCTCCGGGGTTAATTGAGGGATTTCAATTGTTAGGTCCTGGAGATCTTGCTACAATTATTCTTCCTTCAAGTCTTTCAGGAGGAGGATTGCCAGAAGGCGATGCCCTTGTTTATCAGGTTGAAGTAATCGATGTTTTTGACAACTTAGCTGAATATAATGAGGAGCTGATCACTACTTATCTTGCCGATAATAATATCACGACAGCCCAACGGATGGACAACGGATTGTACATCAAGATTGACGAGCCAGGAAATGAAGATATGCCAGACATCAGCTCAACAATAGTCATAGACTATCAAGGATATCTCTTGAATGATCAAGTATTTGATTCTTCTTTTGAGCGTGGCGTTCCTAACACTTTTCAATTAGCGTCACTCATCGAGGGATGGCAGATAGGACTACAATCATTCGGCGAGGGTGGCGAGGGTATGTTGTTCATCCCATCTAATCTTGCTTTTGGTAGAAATGGTTCAGGCGATATACCATCTAATGCACCTATAGCGTTTGACATCCAGTTGCTATCTGTAGGTCAATAACCATAATACATGTCTAAGCTGCCCACTTTAATATGGCTATTTGGAGTAGCAAAATCATCTACGAGATGTGACTCATCAGATGATGATAGAATGCAGAATATTCAAGATTTTGTGAGGCTAGCTAGGTTGTTAGATCTTAAACCGCTTTCTTTTGGTATTCAATTAATGAATGTATGAGACTACTCCTCATTGCAGTAGTACTTGTCGCAGTCATAGTTTACTCATGTTCAGAGCCCAATGAGTCTATATTATCGCAGATAGAATCCATAGAGGAGTTTGTAGAGGGTCGATCAGAAACCTTTACATCAATTTCTCCAGAATTACTCTTCTCTGTGATTGATAGTGGTGATATGGAGTTACCTGGCTTTTCAAGTACTGTTATGATAGAGTATATCATTACAGACTTCGATGGGCAAGTATTAGATGCACCAGAATCACCTATTACTATCCAATTAAATCGACTCATTGACGGCCTTGCTACGGGTCTGAGTCGCATAGGTCGAGGAGGAAGGGTATTGGTTGTTATGAGCTCTGATGAGGCCTTTGGCGAAATCGGAGACAGTAGGATACCCGCCAATACTCCAATTTTTGCTGATGCTCGGTTAGTGGAGCATTGGGAAAATATTGCAGAACTGCACGAGCGTCAGATTCAAAATTTCTTACAGGATAATATGTTGCCAGATTCTATTGAAGTAAATAACTCGTTTTATGTATTCGGTGATACTATGACGATTGCGGCACCCATGGATTCTACGCTGGTTGTTGAGGATACAAGTGTTATAACCTTGAACTATTTAGGTTACCTGCTCGACGGGACGATATTTGATGAAAGATACGTCACCCAAGATACCACTGTGAGACTCTCTCAGACCATCCAGGGTTGGCAGGACGTCTTGGTCAATTTTTCTCAAGGGTGGAGTGGTAGCATGTTTATACCGTCCTCATCTGCTTTTGGAGCACAAGGTTATAGAACCGTACCGGCAGACACGCCAGTAGCATTCGATTTTACAATTGTAAGTGTTGAGTAAAAGAGACTATGCTAATCGCTCTACTACACTGTTGATATCGCCTACACTTATGTTATGATGAGAGGTATCATAGATGCTCTTTCCACCGCTTATGATCAAGATCTGAGGGGACTGATGCACTACTTTGTACCTCTCGGCAA
>CAZJTO010000052.1:0-12846 GCA_964548935.1 uncultured Saprospiraceae bacterium | reverse complement strand
GTCACTCTATAGCTCGGATAGCCAGGATTGGGCACCAATACCTTATCACCCTCGCTAAGGAAGGACATCGCTATGTGCATGATACCTTCTTTCGAGCCTATGAGAGGCAACACCTCCGTTTTGCTATCTATGCTGACGCTTAACTGAGCTTTATAATGCGCTGCGTAGGCATCTCTGAGCTCGGGCAGGCCTTTGTACGATTGATACTTATTAGCGTCCTCCAGCTTAGATGCCGCCTGCAAAGTCTCTATGACCTCACTAGGAGGCAATAGGTCTGGACTTCCTATACCAAGGTTGATTACGGCTTGGCCAGACTGATTCATCTCAGCAATCTCTGCCAACTTAGTGGCAAAGTAGTAAGCCTTGACTTCGCCGATTCTATGAGATGGGTTGATAATCATAGATCGTCGCTTTTTTGTAAATACCTAATTCATCTAATCCGTGAGAAACCTCTTTCAACGCCTCAAGACAATTTTCATATTGAGAGATATCATCAAATTCTAAGTCAAGATGGAAGTAATATTCATTGATTTTGCCCAGTACCGGGAATGACTGAAGCTTGCTGATGTTGATGCTATGCTGTGCGATCTTTTCGATGACCTTGAGTAGGCTTCCGTGTGCATGTGGTACTCTCAGATATATTGAGGCCTTATCAGCATTACCTAAAGAAGTATACTCTCCTTCTCTCGAAATGATCACGAACCGGGTATAGTTGACATTGGAAGTTTCTATGCCACCAGCAATAATGTCGAGACCATATATTTCTGCAGCCAGTTTGCTCCCAATGGCCGCAACTCCTTTCAGATTGTTTTCTTTGATCTGCTGTGCTACCAGCGCCGTATCTTCTGCCTCGGTCATATGTAAGTGCTCATGCTGATTGAGGAAGTCATAGCATTGATAGATTGCCATGGGATGCGATCTGACCTCCTTGATATCATTGATATCTTGATCAGGCAGTGCCATGAGCTGATGCTCGATACGTAAAAATGTCTCTCCAGAAATCCAAAAATCATTTTCTCGCAGAATTCTATAATTCTGTAGTATACTGCCGGCGATAGAGTTTTCTATGGCCATCACACCATAATTGATGGAATGGTCGGCGCTTAACTTCAGTGCAAGCTCGTTAAAGCTCTTAGCAGGTAGAACCTCTATCCTGCGACTACCGAAGTACTTCCTTGCTGCCTCGTCATGAAAACTGCCGGGAAACCCTTGAACGATTAATTTGGATTGTCTCTTCACTCTTACTTGAAATAAAAAAGGAGCCTTACATGGTAAGGCTCCTTATATTTTTGTTTTCTCTATAGCTCGGACCCTACCTCATTTATTACTAAAGAAGTAAAAGAAATAGAAGTCGCTATAAGAGAAAGTACTATTCATTCTGGCGTAAAAGTATGTCCAATTATTAAGAAATTCAACGCTTATGCATTTAGCAGTGCTATTTTTCTTCTCAATACTTCCTTCAGAGGTACCCCTTCAATCTTGCTTTCGAGCCAAGATATGATGTCGAGATATAGAAATGGGCGCTTTTCAAAATCCTCGCCTTCGACACGTTCTAAGTTGATTTTCAGCTTGATGAACTCGCCTTTTAAGTCTGATTTGCTCGTTTTAGGGAGTTTTCTCAAAAATTCCAGAACATACTTCAGACCTTTTTGGAGGTGCTCAATCTTAGACAAGTAGCGGTATGTGGAGATGATCTGATGAGATATTAATTGTTCATTTTCTTTCTCAAAATGAATGATCAGAGACAGCATTCTGGCAAAACATTGGATATCCTCTCTAAAGTTGGGGTAGACATAATTAGTAATCCTGTTCAAGCACAATAGCGACTCATCAAAATCGCCTTCACAAAAATAGAGGCAGCCAATTTTAAAATTTGAAGAAAGCTCGCGATTTAGATCCCAACCTAAGTCATTGTCAATCAGAAACCGGCGATTTGTAGCTATGAACTTTACTGCTTCGCCATATTTGCCATTCAGAAAAAACTCATTCACCTCATGGGTCAACTTGATCAGAATGTAGGTACTATATTCATCCCTATTCATCACAGGGATATGCTTTTCTCCAATCGCCTTAAACCTAGACAGCTCCTTTATAAACCGATCATAGGCCTGAGACATGAACAGAGCATTAAGCACATTGTGGTAGCTCTTGATGTATATCGTCAGCTCCTGAGCGATCCAATGCTGATCATTCTCCTCTTCAAATAGTTGTTTCCACTTAGTAGCATATTTAAAATAATTCGGAAAATCCTGAATCATAAAATGATACCACACATGAGATTGGAAATAGAACAATTTGCCATAAAAGTCGAGCTTGGCTATGGAGACCGATGGCAGATTGATCTTGAAGAAATCCGACAGCTCATCATAATCCTCATTGTCTTTTACAAATCCCTTCTGGAGATACATTCCGTATAGTGATAAGGAGAGATTGGACAACTTGTGATTGACATTGAGATGATCCAAGGCAATATTGGACTCGATCTTGAGCTCTACAGCTTTGGGATACATACTCCCAGTAATATAGAGTGCTTCGATTTTTTTCTCGAGTTCGAGGGCCGTAATATGGATGGCACGTTTTTCAAGTTCTTGAGCTTGTTTTTTTATTTTTTCCAGTTGGTCTATGCTGGCTCTGTAGAGACCTTTATTATATAATATCTGTGCGTGATCGAGTTGCTCTCTCAGTTGCAAGTCAATAGACTGCGTTCTGTGCTGTTGACGTAGTGAGGTCAGGAGCTTTTTGTAAAGATTTGATTTGAGGTTGGATAGTTGACGTTTGGTGACCCCTTTGACCTGTTTCAGAATTTTTGCCTCATCGTAAGTTGGGTTCTTATCGATATGATCAAACAATGCCATAAAAAGACTATCAGAACTCTTCGAACTACCCTTCATGCTAATCTTGAATTGGCGCTTTTCGGCGGATGTCAAAGAATTGATCAATTTATATAAATGGTCCGTGGACTTATAAGGCATTGTAATTTAATAGTTATAACAGTCTGAATTTCAGCATAATATATGTTAAATATTGAGTTTAGACGGCGTAATTATGGGGATTATTGACCAAATAAAAGTAAGGATGACTGATATATTTGGTTGCAAGAGTCGATAAAAGTTATGGCACAGAAGAGAATACAGATTTTTGATACTACACTAAGAGATGGCGAGCAAGTACCGGGGTGTAAATTAGATCGCGATCAAAAATTAATACTTGCAGAACGTCTTGAGGAGCTAGGTGCTGATGTCATCGAAGCGGGGTTTCCGATCTCCAGCCCTGGAGACTTCAAAGCGGTCCAAGAGATAGGAAAATTAATCAAAAATGCGACCGTCTGTGGCCTGTCAAGAGCCGTTAAGCAGGACATTAAGGTAGCGGCAGAATCCTTAAGTACAGCTAAGAGGCCTCGTATACATACAGGCATAGGTACTTCTGATTCTCATATCTATGATAAGTTAGCGACCACCCCTGAGAAGGTTATCGAAAGAGCTCGAGGAGCGGTAAAATATGCCAAGTCATTCGTTGAGGATGTAGAATTTTATGCCGAAGATGCTGGACGAACGGACAATCCGTTTCTCGCTAAGGTCATTCAAGAGGTGGTCAATGCGGGTGCGACGGTGTTGAACATACCGGATACAACGGGATACTGCATGCCACAAGAGTTTGGAGAAAAAATAAAATACCTCACTGAGCATGTCGTCGGCATTGACAAGTGTACCATATCTGTTCATTGTCACAATGACCTGGGCCTTGCAACAGCTAACTCCATCGCAGGTATTATGAATGGCGCCACACAGATCGAGTGTACGATGAATGGCATCGGCGAGCGTGCCGGAAATTGCTCACTTGAAGAGGTAGCGATGATCATCAAGCACAGATTGGGCAATCAATTTTGTACGAATATCAACAGCAGACTACTTAATCCGCTCAGCCGTGAGGTCTCTATGGAGATGGGCATGAGGGTCCAAGCCAATAAAGCTATAGTGGGTGAAAATGCATTTGCACATTCATCCGGCATACACCAAGATGGCGTGATCAAAGATCGCAGCACTTATGAGATTATAGATCCATTGGAGGTAGGTTTAACCAAGTCACTGATCGTCTTAACTGCACGTTCGGGTAGAGCAGCCTTGGCTTTTAGATTCAAGGAGATAGGCATTAACCTGACCAAGAGAGAGCTTGATGGCGCTTACGAGATATTTTTAGGTGTGGCAGATCGCAAGAAGGAAGTCATCGATGAGGACCTCAAAGTGATCTGGCAAGACATAAATGTTGCCGTAGCATAGGGCCGCTCTTGAGAAACAAGACTATGGTGAAATTGAATGGGTCGACAGGCATCATAATAATGACTAAACAGAGACCTCACAGGTATTCATAATAACAGAATATGGGAGAGACATTGTTTGATAAAGTATGGGATGCACATGTAGTCAGGAAGATTGAAGATGGTCCCGATGTATTTTTTATTGATCGACACTTCATTCATGAGGTGACTAGTCCAGTAGCTTTTGTAGGGCTCCGCAAGCGGAACATCGATGTGATGTACCCAGAGAAAACCTTTGCTACGGCCGATCATAATACACCGACTTGGAATCAGCACTTGCCAGTAGCAGATCCATTATCTGCTAATCAGCTTGAAGCACTCGCACAGAATGCTGAGCAATACGGCATATCACACTGGGGTCTCGGACATCGAAATAACGGAATTGTACATATCGTCGGTCCCGAAAATGGTATCACATTACCGGGTTCAACTATCGTATGTGGTGACTCTCATACCTCTACTCATGGAGCATTTGGCGCTATTGCATTTGGCATTGGCACATCAGAGGTTGAGATGGTACTGTCGGCACAATGCATCATGCAGCCAAAGCCTAAAAAGATGCGCATCAATGTCTCTGGCAAGTTAGGGTTTGGCGTGACTCCCAAGGATGTAGCCTTATATATCATCTCGCAGCAGACGACCTCGGGTGCTACAGGGTACTTTGTAGAGTATGCTGGAGAAGTATTCGAAGACATGTCGATGGAGGGACGCATGACGGTATGCAACTTATCGATTGAGATGGGCGCACGGGGCGGTATGATCGCACCAGATCGCAAGACCTTCGAGTATGTCAAGGGTCGCAAGCATGCACCCAAAGGTGCAGATTGGGATCAAGCATTGGCCTATTGGAAGACCTTGAAGACTGATGATGACGCCGTGTTTGATGTAGAGTTTTCATATGATGCTGCTGACATTGAGCCGATGATTACCTATGGTACAAATCCTGGGATGGGCATCGGAGTCACACAAAGTATCCCGATGGCAGCCGAAGTGGATGCTGGGGAACTGACCTATAAGAAGTCCCTTGGTTATATGCAGTTCAATGAGGGCGAGGAGATGCTCGGCAAGGAAGTCGACTATGTCTTCTTAGGTTCCTGCACGAATGGTCGAATTGAAGATTTTAGAGCCTTCTGTTCAGTTATTGAAGGAAGGAAGAAGGCTGACAAAGTCACAGCCTGGTTAGTGCCAGGCTCACACAAGGTTGTCGATCAAATCAAAGCTGAAGGACTTGACAAAATCATCGAGGAGTCAGGATTTGTATTGAGAGAACCGGGTTGCTCTGCTTGCTTGGCAATGAATGATGACAAGGTGCCAGCTGGGAAGCTTTCGGTATCGACAACGAATAGAAATTTTGAAGGGCGTCAGGGGCCAGGATCACGCACATTACTTGCATCGCCACTTGTAGCAGCAGCTACGGCTGTAAATGGAGTTGTGACTGATCCTCGGACATTGATAACAGCATAAGAAGTAAGAATTATGGCCTACGACAGATTTGAAGTATTAACAAGCACTGCCTATCCACTGCCCATTGAGAATGTGGATACAGATCAGATTATACCTGCCAGATTCCTCAAAGCTACCGAGCGTAAGGGCTTTGGTGAAAATCTATTTAGAGATTGGAGGTATGATAAGAATGATACCCCAATCGCAGACTTTCCGCTTAATGATGCCAAGTATACTGGCGCTAAGATCTTAGTGGGTGGTAAGAACTTCGGTTCTGGATCTTCACGAGAACATGCAGCTTGGGCGGTCTATGATTTTGGATTGAGGTGCGTGATTTCATCATTTTTTGCAGATATCTTTAGAAACAACTGTCTCAATATTGGGGTGCTCCCTGTGCAGGTATCTACAGAATTTGCTCAGACTCTATTTGATGCAATCTATGCAGATCCTAACACTGAGATTAAAGTGGACCTCCCTAATCAGACGGTGACACTATTATCGACAGGAGCGTCAGAGACTTTTGAGATTAACGGTTATAAGAAAGGGAACATGCTCAACGGCTTCGACGATATTGATTACCTACAGAACATAAAAGAAGAGATCAAGATGTTTGAGTCTACTCAGGAGATCTATTAACGTATTGGGGGAATGAAGAAATTAGAAAATATAGCGGTACTCGCCGGCGATGGGATAGGCCCAGAGGTCATGGCGCAGGCCATTAAAGGGCTTAGGGCAATCGAGGAGAAATACCGCCATAACTTTACGTTTAAGGAAGGGCTAATCGGTGGTATCGCCATTGATAGGACGGGTAAGCCGCTGCCTGAAGAAACGCTAACTGTTGCGCTCAATGCAGATGCTGTATTGCTCGGAGCGATTGGTACGCCCAAGTACGCCGATCCAACACTCAAGGTGCGACCCGAGCAGGGTCTATTAAGTCTGCGCAAGGCCTTAGGCCTATTTGCTAATATCCGTCCAGTCAAGGCTTATGACAAGCTATTAGGATTGTCTCCTATCAAGAATGTGGCAGGAACAGACTTTGTGATCTATCGCGAGCTGACTGGAGGGATTTATTTTGGTGAGAGTGGTCGCAAGGAAGATGACACGATGGCCTATGACATCATGAGCTACGAAAGGTATGAGGTCGAGCGTATCGCTCATGCCGCCTTTAAGAGCGCCATGAATAGAAGGAGTGAGCTCTGCCTAGTTGACAAAGCCAATGTACTTGAGGTCTCGAGATTTTGGAGAGAGACGGTTGACAAGATCGCTAAGGAGTATCCGTCAGTTACGTACTCACAACTCTATATAGACAATGCTGCCATGCAGATTATATTGAATCCAGCCAGATTTGATGTCATCCTCACGGCTAACTTGTTTGGTGACATCCTATCTGATGAGGCCAGTGTGATTTCAGGTTCATTGGGCTTGTTGCCCTCATCGTCTATCGGTGAGAAGCATTGCTTGTTTGAGCCAGTACATGGCTCGTACCCAGAGGGGGCTGGCAAGGATATCGCCAATCCTGTAGCGATGATATTATCTGCGGGCATGATGCTGGAGCAGTTTGATATGATCAAGGAGGCGCAGGATATCTACGACGCAGTAGATCACTGTATGGAGAAGAGTATTATGACCGAAGATCTCAATCCAGAGCTGAGCTATTCTTGCTCGCAGATGGGAGATATCATAGAGTCATTGATCTTGGGTGAGGAAATCAAGCTCAAGAGTGTCAAGGAAGGAAGGGTTAGCATTATTTAGAATTACACTTTGATTAAAATGAAAAATAACGCACCTTTAGAATGCAATTATGAACTTAATAAACATCATATCAGTGATTAGCGTGATTGTCATTAGGACAACCTAAGAATGGTATGATATATGAAAATAATAAAGAGACCATTCTACACAGAATGGTCTCTTTTTCTTTTATAGGATATAGTGTATGCTTAATAAGTACAGTAGGACGATAACTCAAGATGAGACGAGACCAGCAGCTCAGTCCATGCTTCATGCGATAGGACTGACCACTGAAGACCTCAAAAAGCCTCAGATTGGTATTGCCAGTACTGGATGGGACGGCAATCCGTGCAATATGCACCTCAACGGACTCGCTGCCAAAATAAAGGACGGCATTAACCAAGAGGATCTGGTTGGGTTGATCTTTCATACGATCGGTGTCAGTGATGGCATGTCTATGGCAACTAATGGTATGAAGTATTCGCTGCCGTCACGTGATATCATTGCAGACTCTATTGAGACGGTGGTCAATGCCCAATGGTACGATGGCTTAGTGACCGTAGTCGGATGTGATAAGAATATGCCGGGCGCCATCATGGCAATCGGTCGACTGAATAGACCCGCTATATTGGTGTATGGAGGCACGATAGCACCGGGCTATCATCAGGGTAATAAGCTCGATATCGTCTCTTCATTTGAAGCACTTGGACAAAAGATAGCGGGTGAGATCACAGTAGATACATTCAAAGAGATTATTAAAAATGCATGTCCAGGAGCCGGTGCTTGTGGAGGGATGTATACGGCTAATACGATGTCCTCGGCAATAGAAGCACTAGGGATGTCTCTGCCCTATAATTCATCCAATCCAGCAGTCAGCAGTGATAAGACTGACGAGTGTGGACGGATAGGCAAGGCGATTCGCAAGCTCTTGGAGTTAGACCTTAAGCCCAGGGATATCATGACGAGGGAGGCATTTGAAAATGCTGTCAGATTGATCATTGTATTAGGCGGTTCGACCAATGCCGTAATGCATATGGTCGCCATGGCTAAGGCGGTAGGTGTGGCATTGAGCATAGACGATTTTCAGCGCTTAAGCGATGGGACACCCTTTCTGGCAGATCTCAAGCCAAGCGGCAAGTATGTCATGGAAGACCTCCACAAGGTCGGTGGCATCCCAGCAGTGATGAAGCTGATGTTATCAGAGGGGATGCTGCACGGTGAGTGCATGACCGTGACAGGTCAGACTATCGCCGAAAACCTCGAAGCCGTACCAACACTTGGGGAGTCACAGAAAGTGATTTATCCAGTATCGGCACCGGTCAAAGAAACAGGTCACCTCAGAATACTCTACGGAAACCTCGCAACGGAGGGCTCTGTAGCTAAGATTACTGGAAAAGAAGGCTTGAAGTTTAGCGGGAGTGCCAAGGTATTTGACTCAGAGGACGATGCCAACCATGCCATCCAAAATGGCAAAATCCAAAAAGGCGATGTCATCGTGATACGCTACTGCGGCCCTAAAGGCGGCCCTGGTATGCCCGAAATGCTAAAACCTACTTCATTGATTATGGGTGCAGGATTGGGCAAGGAAGTAGCCTTAATTACCGATGGGCGATTTAGTGGGGGCACCCATGGATTTGTGGTAGGGCATATTACGCCAGAGTCCTACACAGGTGGAAACATAGCCTTGCTACAAGATGGGGATCAGATTACCATTGATGCCGAGCAAAACTCTATCGATGTGCAGCTCAGCGATGAGGAGTTAGCAACTCGTAGGGCAGCCTGGCAAGCGCCAGATAGACCAGTATCAGGCATATTAAAAAAATACAGACACACCGTCTCTTCAGCGAGTGAGGGTTGTGTAACCGATGAATTTTAGGATATGGGAAAAACAGCAACAATTGCCAAGAAGACCAAAAAAATTAAATCGAGACGCATGACTGGTGCAGACGCCGTCATGGAGTGCCTCTTACAGGCAGAGGTCGACTTGATTTTTGGTTATCCTGGTGGTGCTATCATGCCGATATATGATAGTCACTACAAGTATCAAGATCAGATCAGGCATATCTTGACACGCCATGAGCAGGGTGCAATACACGCTGCCCAGGGATTTGCACGAGTAACTCGTAAGACAGGCGTTTGTATGGCGACCTCAGGCCCCGGTGCCACAAACCTATTTACAGGTATCGGCGATGCATTGATGGATAGTACACCACTGGTATGTATCACGGGACAAGTATTTAGTCATCTGTTGGGCTCGGATGCCTTTCAAGAAATTGATGTGATAGGCTGTACGACATCGATCACCAAGTGGAACTATCAGATTACACGTGCTGAAGAGATTCCAGAGGTGTTCGCCAAGGCATTTTACATTGCTAATTCAGGTCGTCCTGGTCCAGCACTAATAGATATCACCAAGGACGCTCAGATGGCAGAATTTGATTTTGTGCCGGTGACTGCTCCTAAGATTAGATCCTACCACCCATTGCCTAAGATAAAATCTGACGATGTATCTGAGGCGGCAGCGATGATTAAGAATGCCAAGAAGCCCTTTATTCTGGCTGGGCATGGCATCCACATTGCCGAAGCCCAAGATGTCTTCAAGGAGTTTGTCGAGAAGACTGGCATACCAATAGGGTGTACGATACATGGCTTGTCCACGATTCCAGATGATCATCCATTGCATATGGGTATGCTCGGCATGCATGGCAACTATGGTCCCAATATGATGACTAATCAGTGTGATCTATTGATTGCGATAGGTATGCGATTTGATGATCGAGTGACAGGCCGCTTAGATAACTATGCCCCCAAGGCACAGAAGATTCATATTGAGATCGATAAGGCAGAATTCAATAAAAATGTACCTGTTGATCTGTGTTTTCATGCAGATGCCAAAGAAGCTCTTGAAGCCCTCTTACCTGAGGTGGAACAAAAGACTTATCCAAAGTGGATCAAGAGATTTAGAGACTGCGATAAGCAGGAGTACGACAAAGTAATCAAGAGAGACCTCAAGAAAAATAAAAAAGGTGATCTCGCTATGGGTCGTGTGATCAGAGAAATATCTGACCAGACTAAAGGTGATGCGATTGTTGTCACTGATGTGGGACAGCATCAGATGTTGGCAGCAAGGTACTATGAGTATCTCGGTAGAGATCTATGGGTATCTTCTGGTGGAGCAGGTACGATGGGATTTGGATTTCCGGCAGCGATAGGAGCCAAGATGGCTAAGCCTGACAAGCACGTAGTCGCTATCGTCGGAGATGGTGGATTTCAGATGACGATACAAGAGTTGGGTGTCTGTTCGCAACATAATATAGCGGTCAAGATCGTAATCCTCGACAATGAGTATCTGGGTATGGTGCGTCAGTGGCAGCAGCTGTTTTTTGAGCGGCGATACTCTTCGGTAGATCTGGTCAGCCCAGACTTCATCACCATTGCCAAGGGCTATGGTGTGCCGGGTCAGATGGTAAGCGATGCCAGCCAACTTGATGCCGCAGTGGAGACAATGCTAGCAGCAGAAGGTCCATACTTGTTACATGTCAAGGTGATCAAAGAAGAAAATGTCTTTCCTATGATAGCCTCAGGTAAGGCCGTCGACGAAATCGTATTGGAATAGTAAACAGGTATTATGAAAACTAAGAAAAGCTTTACGATAACAGTATTTAGTGAGAACAGAACTGGACTACTTAGCAGAGTAGTTGGATTGATCACCCGAAGGAAGATCAATATCGAAGCGCTCACTGTATCTAAGTCATCGATGGAAGGTATACACCGTTTTACCATAGTCCTGACCATCTCAGAGGAGGTAATCATCAAGGTGGTCAATCAGATTGACAAGCAAGTTGATGTACTCAAGGCATTCTATTATAAAGATGATGAGATCGTACATCAGGAGATTGCACTATACAAGGTGCCTGCTGCGGCGATGTACAATAGCAATCAAGTGGAGCGAATGATACGCTTTCACAATGCTCGTATACTGACTATTGAGCCAGAGTACGTGGTAGTTGAAAAGACTGGACATCAGCATGAAACAGAAGCCCTCCTGAAAGATCTGAGGACTATAGGTATCTATGAATTCGTGCGATCAGGACGTATAGCGATCGTCAAACCAATGGAACAATTGAACAAGTATCTCAAAAGTGTTGAGAACACATAATCAGAAATCATTTAAGAAAAAGGATAAAATCAATTTTTACTATGGCAAAATTAAATTTCGGAGGAACCGAGGAAAATGTAATTCTCAGAGATGAGTTTCCTCTTGAAAAAGCGCAAGATCTATTGAAAGATGAGACCATCGCCGTGATCGGTTATGGTGTGCAAGGCCCAGGGCAAGCGCTCAACCTGAGAGACAATGGCATCAAGGTCATCGTAGGTCAGAGACAGCCATCAGCATCATATCAAAAAGCAATAGACGACGGCTTCGTGCCAGGGGAGACCTTATTCTCTATTGAAGAGGCAGCAGAGAAAGCTACGATTATCATGTATCTATTGTCTGATGCAGCGCAGATCGCAGTATGGCCGACGATTAAGCCATACCTGACTGCAGGCAAGGCACTATATTTTTCTCATGGATTTGGGATCACATATAAGGAGCGTACCGAGATCATTCCCCCAGAGGATATCGATGTATTCTTAGCCGCGCCTAAAGGATCTGGAACTTCATTGAGAAGATTATTCCTCCAGGGTAAAGGGCTAAACTCAAGCTATGCCATCCATCAGGATGCTACGGGCCGTGCCTTTGATAGAGTGATTGCAATCGGGATTGGCATAGGGAGTGGATATCTCTTTGAGACTACCTTTAAGAGAGAAGTATACAGCGATCTTACCGGAGAGCGTGGTACATTGATGGGTGCCATTCAAGGACTGTTCGCAGCACAGTACGAAGTGTTGAGAGCCAAGGGGCACTCTCCATCAGAAGCATTCAATGAGACCGTCGAGGAAGCTACCGAGTCGCTCTATCCACTAGTATCAGAGAATGGGATGGACTGGATGTACGCCAACTGTTCTACGACAGCACAGAGAGGCGCACTGGATTGGTGGAAGAAGTTTAAGGATGCTACTAAGCCCGTATTCGAAGAGTTATATGAGAGCGTAGCTTCTGGTAATGAGGCACAGCTATCTATCGACAGCAATAGCCAAGCAGATTATCGAGCTAAGCTTGATAAGGAACTCGAGGAGCTCAGAGAGTCAGAGATGTGGCGGGCAGGACGTACCGTACGCAGCCTCAGACCACAGAATAAATAAGGAATTAAGTATTATCAATTGTTTTGAACCTACTCCGTGTAAATGGGGTAGGTTTTTTTGTATATCCCATATAAGAGGAATTCTCTCTGCAACCTCTAGCTAAGAACTTC
>CAZJTO010000051.1:0-12903 GCA_964548935.1 uncultured Saprospiraceae bacterium | reverse complement strand
AGTAGAGGGATATAAGTCATCAACGGTGTGATCGGAGTCGCATCTGATGTTAACTCTTCCTCTTGGTAGTAAAGCGTGATCAACACTTCATAGCAATCCGATGGCATAATCCTACCACCACATGTAAGGATGGCGCCTAGTATGGGCCCCATCTGGTAGCTGTGTTCAAGTTCTTGTGGATGACAGCTGTATACCTCTACCCAGTAGTTCTCAGCTATGTAATAAGTAGCTATAACTTCGGATACGATCAGCTCGAGATCGGATGGATTGATGCTCAAAGAATCTTCAAAAGCTATCCTATAAGAATGATCACTTTTGACAACTGATGAAACTCGGGAGGTGTCATCCCCGATGCAGCTAAGCAGTCTATGACCGATGAGGCGCATAGCTATTAACTCACTTTGTTCAGTACGATTCTTATATTGAGCCTTAGGGGCAACGATGCATGCTGCTATCAAGAATATAGAAAGAGCAAATGTTATGGTATTAATCCGATAGACTTCTCTTAGCATGGGTATAAAGCTATCTGATTATTGAAGGCAGGGTTGGACATTTACACTGTTTTTACAATAATTTACATTGATTAAAACATCGTAACTTAACCTTGTGGTACATTATGAATCATAGTAATCACGTTAAGTTATATAGGATGAAATACCACATATTCAGAAGAGGACTTGCCACAATAGCCTGCCTGCTGTTGAGCCCAACGCTTTTTATCTCGCAAGATATTAGCACTACTGCCGATACTATACTAATTGATGTACAGTGCGAGATGGACGTTATAGACGCACCACTTTCTTTAAATAAGACACAGTTACAGGAGGCTGCGCATATCACAGATCTCAATCCTCATTACAAACCGTCATGGGTCAAAGAATTTAAATCGGTGGAGATCAGAACCGTACAGGATGGTATGGAGCGAGTTGCTGTCGGCACTGATGATCGCTTGACCCCTGAGCAGCAGCAGAACCTTGAGACTGTTGATGATGATTCTGAAGTAGTCGTGTCGATCAGATACATTCCTGACAACTCCTTACCCATTAATGAGGAGCACAAGATCAAATATACCATAGCTGTCAATCCAGATCGTGATGCACGCTACCCTGGATCAGAATCAGAATTAGCACAGTACCTGCAGAGCAGCTTACTGGATCAGCTGCCTGACGGTACCTTTAGATTATATCAGATGGCTGCTGCTAAGTTTACCGTGGATGAAGCAGGACAGATTGTTAATCCTGAGATGTTTTGGCCGACCGAGAATAGTGCCGTCGACTCACTCATGATTCAGACGATCTGCAATATGCCACAGTGGATACCTGCTCAATATGATAGTGGGCTCAAGGTGGCACAAGAATATGCGCTTAACCTTGGGGATATGAGCAGTTGTGTTGCCAATCTAGTAAACACAAGAAGCAACTCTCTGCCTCCAGAATAAGTCTAACTTGCTTTCCTTTTGAACAAGAACTATAAACCCTATGCCTCTACATAAATCCTTCTCTGCTTTTGCGGAGCTGCTACTCTCTAACCAAGGCCTTGCCGCCATCGACAGGTTCTATCATCCTAACATCGAGCAATACGAAAACCATCAGGAACCCCTAAAAGGAAAGAAGCTCCTAAGAGCCAAGGAGGAAGCCGTGTCTCAAGGAGTATCAGATGTGGCGACGAAGCTTTCGGATGTGGTGATCGTGGAGCAGGAACAGCTGGTCTGGGGTAGGATGACGATCACTTTTAATAGCGAAGAAGTAGGTGCTAAAACCCTCGATCAAGCCTTTATGCAGCGATGGAAGGATGGGCAGATCATCGAGCAGCGTTTCTATTATGCTGGAGTGATAGACCAAGAATAGAGAGCAACTTTTCCAACAGTCTTGCGGATATGGCATATTTTCGCTCTATATCCCGGATGTGTGAAGCAGATAGTACAGATCTTATTTATACTCAGTAGTGTACAACTTGTAGGTCAAAGCTACTTTTACAATACCCAACAGTATGGTCTGCGGAGCACGCTATTAGGTGGTGCAGTTACGGCGGGTAGTGCAGACCATAGCATGGTATTTTATAATCCTGCCGCTCTACGGTATGCTGAGGACAAGTCATTAGACCTTGCCCTGTTGATGCCCAATTATAGTAGTTATAGCTACAATGATTTTTTGGGAAATGATCAGCGCACCCAGTCTCGAGACTTCAGCTTGAATCCAACACTGATCACCTATAGCACAGATATCAATGATGTCAAGATTGTGGTGACACTACTGCAGAGGGATCGTTGGGATAGCACATTAAACTATAGTGAAGAAACCGTCACCGGCAATCAACTTGATTCAGAATCCTTCAGCTATAGATATCAGGGCGACGAAACGTGGATCGGCATCGGATCTTCTTTTGATATAGGGACTAACCTGTCTCTTGGGATCAGTCAATTTTGGAGCATACTAGGTACTGATTATCAATATAACATTCAATCAGAGCGTGTAGATTTAAGTACAGGCCTGCAGGATCAGTTTTTCACTGAAAATTTAGATTTAAACTACTCTTCGATATTGTCGATGGTGACTAAGATAGGAGCGGCCTATGAGTTAGGGGATCAACGATTTGGTCTCGTTATTACGACACCGAGGTATAGCCCTGTCAGTAATAGTGGACGGATAGAAAGCTCTACCATCACGGTGAATCAAGTACAATTCAATCTATCCAATGTCACAGACTTTTCACTCTCACCTGATATAAAAAATGGTTGGGAGATTGGCCTAGGTTACGCTAATAAATTAGACGATGTATCTCAGATATGGGCTAATTTCAACTTCATCAGTGGGGTATCGACTTACGATTTATTTTCCGTAGCAGATCAAGCAGAGCGCATTACTACATTTGAAAGCGGTTCAACGTCTGTGGCTAATATTAGTATTGGTTATTCCCGACATGTATCGGATCGGACCGAGTTTTTGAGTAGCGTTAGAACCAACTTTACCAATTACGAAAACGGTCCTGAGGATTTCGGCAATTCTAAAATTCATATCGCAGACAATGACCGACTGCACCTCGCAGCTGGATGTAAGATCGATGGTGCCAAGTCATCTGTGGTCATCGGATTAGACTGGGGCTTTTCATTCGGGGAGAGTGAGCGTGTGCTTGGTGGTTTTCCCAATCTTGAGAGACTCAATACGCAGGATGCTCCTTTTGCCTACAATTCATTGACTTTACTGCTGACTTATGAATTTCTATTGGACAGCATGCAAAAAAATGTCAACAGACTTTTCGATAGAAACGAATAACGTTCTCTTATCATTTTGATATTTGCCAATACGTCTATATTTATATTGTTTTGCTGCTAGTTTTATCAAAAAACTAGATTCGAAACACAATTTTTCATATAACACAAACACATGAGAAACCTAATGTATGTAGCCGCATTGTTGATTGCGACTATAGGCTGTAAGTCACAACAACCAGAAATAGTAAATACTCCACAGCCGGAGGTAAAAAGCGCTGATCGTGCCGAGAGGGGAGCACGGGGCCAGAGAGTATCAATCGACGAAATATTTAAGATGGACGTCAATGCTGATGGCTTCTTGTCCAAGGCTGAATTGGCTGACCGTGATCGACTTGTTGAGCGTTTTGATACAATTGATACCAATAGTGATGGACTCATTTCTCGAACTGAATTTGAAAATGCCCCACGACCTGAACGTCGAGGAAGGAGACAAAACCAATAGCATGCCATTAACCTAAAATGCGGGAAACTACTTTCATTGAGCCTATTATTTTAGCAAGCTATAGACAGAACGACATAATTATTTGATTGAAAGTAATTTCATGGATAAGTTTAGATGTTTTTATGTCTCGTAGGAGGGCCATTTTACATTGTTGAATGTATAGGAAGCACGAATATTAGATGTAACGACATTGCATAGTGAGGGAGATGGATTGTTAAGATTCGTCTCCCTTTTATGTCTTGAATGAAGTATAATGAAGTATTAAGGCATACTTTTGAGGCCACTACATGATTTTTAAATTTGATATAAATCGCTTGCTATTCACTCGTTTATTGAATTGCATATTTCAGGTGTTTTTAATGAGCTTCACGACTGTACTTGTTGCGCAAGAACCTCATGACCTGCTAAATAACTGGCATACGAATGTCGTGAGCGATCAGTCCATAGGTCAATGCATGCAATGGAAAATCACTTATCCGGATGGATCGGAAGGGAAAGACCTCTGCCAGACAATCGATCGAGACAAGCAAGAATTCTATCATGTCAATGACGCTAAAGATGGCCTTGTATTCAGGGTGCCTATCCGATCTAACAATGGAACAACGCCTAACTCAAGGAATGTCAGATCTGAATTAAGGGAGCTGACTCGAGATGGTGACAAGCGCATGTTTTGGACGACGAAAGGCAATCATGTCATCTATGTTAAGCAGGCTATCACTCATCTCACCATGAGAAAACCACATATTGTTGCCACTCAGATACATGGCGATAAGAAGGAGGGCATCGATGATGCTATGGTCCTACGTCTCGATAAGGATCATCTCTATTTGAACTTCAATGGGGGCAAACTCCGGGATAGCATAACCGTAAAAACCGGATATGAGCTGGGCACTGTCCATGAAGTGATATTCCAAGTAGTGGATGGTAAGCACTACTGCTACTACAGTGAAGATGGTGGTCTGAAAGAGGCCTTCATCAACAGCTCTGCTCAGGAGTACCTGGTCAGAGAGGATGGCAATGCCGTGCTGATGGACCTCAATTACGGTAAAACCTACTTTAAGGCGGGCAATTATACGCAGAGTAATAAGGGCCAGGAGGGAGATGCGACAGATGATCCTATCAACTACAGTGAAGTGGTCATCTATGATTTAATAGTAGATCACCACGGCAATCGCACGCCGCAATAGTTACTTTTAGGACAACTAATCTTTTTCATATTATACGCTGTTATATCATCATCCAATCGCTAACTAAGTAATACTATGTCCAAAGAGACTTCCATTAAGCCCTATGCAGATCAGGCCACTGACAAAAAGTCTCAAGTCACCGAGATGTTTGACAATATCTCAGGGCATTATGATCGCATGAATCGGCTCATCACCTTTGGTATGGATGTGGGTTGGCGTAAGAAAGTCCTAAAGATCGTGGCTGATTCACATCCACGGTCCATACTCGATATAGCCACGGGCACGGGAGATATGCCGCTGCTTATGAAGACGACGGGTGCCGACCGTATAGTCGGAATAGATATATCCCCTGGTATGCTGAGTGTTGCCAAACAAAAAATCCAAGATCAAAATTTGGAGGAACTCATCAGTTTTGAATTAGGTGACGCCGAAAATCTGCCTTATCCTGATCAGACATTTGATGCAGCGACGGTGAGTTATGGTATCCGTAATTTTCAAGATTTGCAGCAGGGCTTGTCTGAGATATTACGGGTATTGAGTTCTGATGGTGTCCTGGTCATATTGGAAACTTCCGTACCTCGGTCATTTCCAATGAAGCAAGGCTATTGGATACATACCAAGGTAGTCCTGCCATTAGTGGGGCGCCTCTTTTCTACTGACAAGAGAGCATATAGCTATCTAGGAGATTCGGCACATGTATTTCCATATGGAGAGCGGCTTAAGAACATCCTCATGGAAGTAGGTTATACCGATGTAACCGTGATGCCTCAGGCTGGCGGGATCTCCACCATTTATAAAGCTGTGAAAAAAGGGCGTTAGTCGATTTTAATAATCGATCATAGTGAATTCTCGCTATCGATTATATCTTTATTAGTTTAGACCTTTAAGGTTAACATGAAATTGGTATGAAAAAAGCTATTCTCCTTGTGCTGGCTGTGGTAGTTGCAGCACTTCTATTTGGGTATTTCTATTTCAAAAACAGCACAGACAGTGGGCCGAAAGTATTGGTGATCTCCAAGACGGTAGGATTCAGGCACTCTTGTATTCCCAATGGAAACGCTGCCATAATGAAATTAGGCTTGGAAAATGGATTTCAAGTAGATACCACCTCAGTTGGCGACAGATTTACTGATGATAAGTTGAAAGATTACAGTGCAGTCATATTTCTGAATACTACGATGGATGTCCTCGATCGATATCAAGAGATTGCTTTTGAGCGATATATCCAATCGGGAGGTGGTTATGTTGGGGTACATGCCGCGGCAGATACAGAGTATGGCTGGGCATGGTATGGGGAGCTCGTTGGTGCTTATTTTAAGAGCCATCCGGCTACTCAAGAAGCGAAGTTTACCATTACAGATAGATCATTTCCTGCCACCTCATTTTTTCAAGATACGGTCTGGACTCGTGTCGATGAGTTGTATAACTTCTATAACATGAATCCTGATGTCAATGTGATACTCACAGTTGATGAATCCTCCTATGAAGGAGGTGAAAATGGGAACTATCATCCGATGGCATGGTATCACGAGTATGACGGCGGAAGAGCTTTTTACACCGCATTAGGGCATACGGAAGAGAGCTATGAAGAGGAGCATTATTTGCAACACCTGTCAGCAGGTATAGCGTATGCCATGGGCGGCAACAAGAAGCTCAATTATAGCAAGGCTACGTCGCAGTATCCCCCTGATCAGAGACGATTTACCAAAGAGAACTTGACTATAGGAGAGCTTTTTGAGCCTACAGAGATGACCATACTACCTAATAAGGATGTCCTTATCGCCGA
Source organism: uncultured Saprospiraceae bacterium (assembly GCA_964548935.1). Lineage (GTDB taxonomy): Bacteria > Bacteroidota > Bacteroidia > Chitinophagales > Saprospiraceae > GYS-P2D. The sequence goes on along the minus strand of CAZJTO010000051.1, from coordinate 6,217 downwards.
GCGCAGGGGAGGTCTTAAGTGGTATAAACATGAGACGGGCGAACTCTCTGATGTCGCCAAGCTCGACGTATATAGTCAGACCGGCGTGCCAGGAGTCAATGCAGAAGAAGGCTTTATGGGTATCCAGAAGGATCCTAATTATGCACAGAATCATTGGATCTATGCTTTTTACAGCCCTACTGGTGATGAGTGGGTCAATAGACTGTCACGCTTCAAGTTTAAGGATGGCGTGTTTGATATGGATTCTGAGCAGGTCATCCTCGATGTTGGTAGCCAACGTAAGATCTGTTGCCATACAGGGGGATCCATAGCTTTTGGTAGTGATGGCTTGCTCTACCTGTCTACGGGAGATAATTCTACGCCATTTGATGAGCCTGATGCGCGATATGTCAACAATGGATATGCTCCGTTGAATGATCTACCTGGCAAAAAACAATACGATGCTCGTCGCTCAAGCGGAAACACCAATGACCTACGAGGCAAAATACTCCGCATCAAGGTCAATGAGGACGGATCATATGATATACCTGCAGGAAATTTATTTCCAGAAGGAACCGCCAATACGCGTCCAGAGATCTATACGATGGGTCATCGCAATCCTTATCGGATATCTGTCGACCCTAAGAATCATTGGCTCTTCTGGGGTGATGTAGGACCAGATGCGGGAGAAGATGCATTTGGTACTCGGGGTTCTCGAGGCTATGATGAGATGAATGTAGCGCTAGCGGCAGGAAACTTTGGGTGGCCACTATTCATCGCTGACAACAAGCCCTACAATGCATATGATTATAGCAATGGGCAGTCAGGTGCAGAGTTTGACCCTATGAAGCCTATCAACAACTCAAGGAATAATACGGGCCTGCAAGAATTGCCACCCGCCCAGCCTGCTTACATGTTTTATGACTATGGCGGCAATACCATCCATCAGTCTGTCGAGAGTGGCGGTCGCAATGCCATGGCTGGACCAACGATCTACAATGATCTCTATCAAGGAAAGAATGCACCACCAGCTTTTTATGATGGAAAGACGATCATATATGATTGGATGAGAGGTTGGATGATGGCAGCGTCATTTGATGACCAGGGGAAGCTCCTCAATGTAGATCCATTTGCAACTCATGTCGAGCTCAATAGCTTGATCGATATGGAGATCGCCGATGATGGGACGATATATTTACTCGAATATGGCAAGGGATGGTTTGCTCAAAACAAAGACTCTGGTCTATCCTATATTAAATATAATGGAGACAATCTGCCACCGACTATTGCACAGGTCCAAGTGGATCATGTATCGGGCTCCAACCCATTAGTAGTCAACGTAGAAGTCACAGCGACAGATTTAGAAGATGATCCGATCACCTATCGATACGATATGGGCAATGGAGATATCGTGGAGACCGCCGATGCCACGATCAGTTATACATACGAGGAACCTGGACAATATAATATCCATGTCGAAGCAATCGATGACAAGGAGATGGTAGGTGCTGGCATGCCACTGTCTGTAGTCAGTGGCAATACAGCGCCAGATGTTGAGATCTCATTGAATGGTGGTAACTCATCATTTTATCTGCCTGGAGTACCGGTAGAATACTCTATTACTGTATCTGATGTAGAAGATGGCACTACCCTTGACCCATCTAAATTGTTTGTCTCGGTAGACTATATCGCAGGCTATGACGAGGCGGCGCTAAATACTGGGCATCAAGTCATATCAGATGCGGCTATGGGTGAAAGCCTCATAAAGGGGCTGGACTGTTTAGCATGTCACAAGGCAGCAGGAAAGTCTATTGGTCCATCATATACAGACATAGCGTTGAGATATCAAGATAAGTCCAATAATACTGGGTATCTGGTCAAGACGATCCTAGATGGCAGCACAGGCGTATGGGGTGAAACGAGTATGCCTGCACACCCAGACCTCAGTGAGGCTGATGCGCAACTGATTGCAAAATACATAGAGTCGTTAGGGGGGCAAAAGAATTCCTCACTACCGCCATCAGGAAAGATCACGCCGCCACCAGGGGCAGAAGGTAAGACCATGGTGATCTCAGCAAGCTATACGGACAATGGTCATGAAGGCGTCTTGGCACTTACTGGTGCTCAAAAAATCGCTCTGAATAATAGCTCATTTGATATGGGAAATGTGGTGGATGTCGATGCGTTCAATCCAGTAGAGTTTAGTGGTATGAAGCTATTGATCTTACCTCGCAATGGTGGGTCTTTTGCTTTTGAAAATATGGATCTCTCTGGGGTCAAGTCTGTCAATATCCTCGCAGGTTGGCAGTCAGCACCCGGTAAAGGGTTTGAATTAGAAATTAGGGCCGGCAGCCCAACAGGAACGTTATTAGGTACGGGTAAAATGGACACACCTCCTGAGAAGTCCGAAACAGGAATGGTGCATATCCCATTATCTGAAGTGCCCAATGAAGTCGTAGACAAGCTGTTTATCGTATACAATCCTAAGGATGGTGATAAATTTGGAATGCTGACATTTATCGCCTTGGTGAATGCGACATTCTCAAGTGAAGCCGGACCGCCGACTAATGGAGCTTCTTCTTTATTGTAGAATCTCCAGCGGTGATTTTCACTTAAATTTTGATAAAAATCTGCAGCTAAGCTAAGCGATAGTCTGACTATCCGAGTTATCGGTATAGTGTATTGATGTTATTTACCAGTAAGACCAGGACATGTGATGCATTCATTGCTCGATGCCCTGTCTTAAAGGATAATGAAGTTCTGTTTATATTGATTGAAATGAAGGCTGCCTATGACATAGGTGGCCTTTGTTATTTTGTCTTGCGCACTCCCGATGACAGTTAAAGTCCTAAAAAATATTGAGTAGAGAGGCTATATTGTGCGCGTATTATATAAAAACTCAATCACACTAACTTTGGACGAAATTGAAATTAATGGCCATCGCCATATCAGATACCATGGCGCAGAAATAGCACCCGAAGAAACAGCCAACCGCTCTCAACAGCTACTCGAGACACTATCAAGCAGACGTTCGATTAGAGAGTTTTCAGATCGACCAGTACCTAAATCTGTTATCGAATCCCTCATTATGACGGGCTCGACAGCGCCCTCGGGAGCCAATAAGCAACCTTGGACTTTTTGTGCGGTGTCAAATGCCGATATGAAACATAAGATCAAAGAGGCTGCCGAAGCAGAGGAGCGTGAGAGCTACGGAGGACGAATGAGCGATACATGGATTCATGACTTGAAGCCATTTGGCACGAATGCTCACAAGCCTTTTTTGAAGATCGCCCCATGGTTAATCATTGTATTTAAGAGGGCCTATGAGTTTGGTCCAGATGATGAGAAGCAAAACAATTATTACGTAGGAGAATCTGTCGGTATCGCATGCGGCATGTTAATCTCTGCAATCCACCAGGCCGGGCTAGTCACCTTGACACATACGCCCAGTCCGATGAATTTCTTAGCGAAAATATTGGAGCGACCGAAAAATGAACGGGCCTTTCTACTCTTGCCAGTAGGATATCCTGCCGATAAAGTCTATGTGCCAGATATTAAAAAGAAGGCACCATCAGAAGTCATAGAGTGGTTTGAATAGGACGTGCCATTGACTAAGTTATGGCTACCTTTAGATCAAGTAAATGGTAAGATGACGGTCCTAAGCGCGAATCATATAAATAAGTCCTACGGAACTCTGGAGGTTTTAAAAAATCTCTCAATGGAAGTTCTGCAAAGTGAGATCGTAGCAATCGTCGGTAAGAGTGGAAGCGGCAAGAGCACACTATTGCACATCTTAGGAACCCTCGACACACCAGATAGCGGAGAAGTACATATAGATGGATCGCAGATCATTGGCATGTCTGCCAAGGAGATTTCTAAAGTGAGAAACGAAAAAATCGGGTTCATCTTCCAGTTTCATCACTTGCTCAATGAATTTACCGCTGTCGAAAATGTCATCATACCAGCCTTGGTACAAGGCTTAAAAAGATCTAACGCTATAGAAAAAGCCGAAGAACTTCTGAGCTACCTCGGCCTATCAGGACGTCTCAATCACAAACCCTCTCAGCTGTCAGGTGGCGAGCAACAACGGGTAGCTGTGGCACGAGCATTGATTAATGACCCCAAGATTATATTTGCCGATGAGCCGACGGGCAACCTAGATGACAGTACTTCAGAGGAGTTGTTTGAGCTCATCCAAAAGCTGAGAGATGACTACAAGCAAACATTTGTGATCGTCACGCACAGCAAGGATATCGCCAACAAGTGCGATCGCATATTGACGCTCAACAATAAAAACATTGAAGATGTCGGATAACATCGACCAGAGTAATTCTACTACAACACCTCAAGAAGCTCCTAATAAACAAAGTTTAAAGAATGCCTGGACATATACGGTCACCTATGTCAAGGATGTACTTGATCTCGAACGTGGCGTCGACAAGATGGGTACCATCGATGAGATCCGCACCAAGAAATCTATGGGTGGTGCCAATGCATGGATGCTGATGTGCTCCATAGTAATTGCTTCAATCGGCTTGAGCCAAAACTCTCAGGCGGTCATCATTGGGGCGATGCTAATATCCCCGCTTATGGCGCCAATACTCGGTATCGGACTATCTGTGGGCATCAATGATATGGCAACGCTGAGGGTCTCTCTGCTACACTTCCTGACAGCTATGATTATTGCGGTGCTAACCAGTACGATTTATTTTAGCATTTTTCAGATTCCTGAGATTACACCAGAGATACAGTCTCGAACCAGTCCGACCTTCTTAGATATATTCGTGGCCATCTTTGGAGGAATTGCTGGAATCATCTCTATAGCCAGAAAGGATATCTCCGTAACCCTACCGGGTGTTGCGATTGCGACGGCCTTAATGCCACCATTGTGCGTGACAGGCTATGGCATTGCTACTTTGAACTTAGCTATTACCAGTAAGTCTTTCTACCTGTTCTTTCTCAATACATTCTTTGTATCGTTTTCGACCTATATGATCGTTAGATTTTTGCGGTTTCCATATACACAATATTTGAGTTATGCGGTACGCCGTCGCAATAAGATCTTAATCGTGTTATTCAGTTTGATATTGATCGTACCTAGTATTCTAATATTCCTGAGAGTTATCGAGGATACACAAAAAGAAGCCGCCATTAACAAGTTTGCTAAAACCTGCTTGGGCGCAAAACAGAAGTACTTGGACTCCTATCACCTGCAGCAATACCCGGATGGTAGGGAAGTGCTCTATCTGAAGTGCTACGGCAATCAGATCTCAGCTGCCGATGTGACTGACTATCAAGCCTGCTTGATGACTATCAATGCAGATAAGATGGCTGAGATCCAGATCGAGATATTACCAAGCTCTGAGGTCAACCTCGATCACTTCACTGGATTACAGGAGAATATTCAAAATATAGATGATCAACTCAAGGCCGTCAAAGAGATACGGGCAGAGCAAACACTGCTGATCGCTGCCGCCAAGAGTAATCCCCTCGATAGCACCAAGCTCACAGCGCTCAATGACGAGCTCCGCATCCTATATCCTAATCTGGAAGAGATCGGTATTGGCAAGATCACCACGCTATCAGCAGATCACTTGCAGACTGATGTTCCCATCCTCCAAGTACGATGGGCCAAGAGGACCAGCGATGACAAAGTAGACCAGCTCAAGGCGTTTATTCAAGAGCGCTTAGACTTGGATACCTTGATGATGTATCGGTAGGGAGAATTGCGGTATCACAAAAGAATTATTAGTATTCCTGGACTAATACCTCAGTTGATATATTTAGGGCCTGATTGAGTTTTCTAATCATATCTAATGTTAATTTCCTCTTCTTATTTAGAATTTCACTTGCTCTGCTCTTATGTCCAATGATTTTGGCTAAATCAGCTTGATTCATTCCCATTTGTTCCATTCTAAATTTTATTGCTTCGATTGGATCGGGAGCCTCTATAGGGTAGTTTTTGTCTTCATAGTCTTCAACGATCAACGCCAGAATCTCCAATTCGTCACCTTCTTTTGTGCCTGGTTCAGCATCAAATATTTCGTCAATACGTTTTAGAGCTAATTCGTAGTCCTGTTCAGTTTTTATAGGCTTAAGCTTCATAATTATACTTTAGTCGCATCAATTTTATCATAATCCTCATGAGTTCCTATGAATCTCACATAAACCATACGGTATTTATAATTTACCCTGATTACTAATCTGTATTGATTCCCTTTAATGTTGAATATTACTC
>CAZJTO010000050.1:0-13152 GCA_964548935.1 uncultured Saprospiraceae bacterium | reverse complement strand
ATCCCTACATGAAATACATCGCATTGACCATCGGCATCATCACGTTAATCTATACACTTCATGCTATGCTCCTACACACTATAGATATCAGCATAGTGCTACCCGGCACCTTGAGCATTGTGCTCATCGGATATGCACAACTATTAGAGTGGATCGATGATCAGAAAGAGCTAAAAGATCTCTACAAAACATTTGGTTAACATGATCATATCACTCATCGTCATCTTCCTCTATAATTATATAGTCAATCGCTCTCTGTCTGATTAAGTTATTGAGCTGAGGTATAGACTGAGTCTTCACCTGTTCATAGACCTCGAGGAGTGCATCAATCTCTTTTATCAATACATCTTTAACCTCTACAGCTTGATCCGTCGGCGGATAATCTCCGATCTGTGCCAAGGAGTTGAGATGAGCCAACTTATTAGTCAATCGTATCGGGAAGTTCAATGGATCTTGTCTACTTCTATTTTTAGTCTGATATAGGCTGGTCTCCACCGATTGCAGCGTGCTATCGATATTGCTGATTAATTGAGTGATCTCCTCATCATCGGCAATTACATCACTGTATTTCTTGACCTGTTCATTGACTTCTCTGATTTCGATTATGGCTTCATGAGACTCGCTGACGGTAGCATTGATCTCATTGATAAACTCAAACTGCGTCTGATAGTCCGCATCTGTCAAGCCTAATCTCGGATCGCCCAAAATGCTAAACTCTTCTTTCATAAGCTCTCCATTGACGGTAAGCGTTACACTATACGATCCAGGGGCAGCCTTTGCGCCTTCCATAGAACCCCACCACATGATCATTCCTTCAAAGTCTGTGGCGTCATCATACTTCATATCCCAATTAAACATATTACCTCCTGACTTAAGATCAGTAAGCTTTAGGTCCTCGTCATCGGCATGCGTAGAATAGGTTCTGATCACCTCCCCTGACGGGTCAGCATAACTCAGCGTAATAGTATCCTGATCAGCCTCATACTGCGATAGGAAGAAATGAGTCATCACGCCCGAAGGGTGATTTTGCCCTACTCCTTTGGCATTTGCGCTCTGACCGCCACCATATCGATAGGAGTCCATAGGAGCATACAGTCCATAGTCAAAATCGGACTGCTCCTCCAAGACTTGGTGTATCACCGTCAAATCATCAATCATCCATAGACTGCGACCCTGGGTGGCTACGATGAGATTGTCGTTCTTAATCGTGAGATCTGTAATTGGCACAATAGGTAGATTCAACTGAAATGAATGCCAACGTGCCCCATCATCGTAGCTGATGTACATGCCTGTCTCGGTTCCTGCATATAATAATCCTTCCTTATTTGGATCTACTCGTACCACTCTTGTGAAGTGATCATTAGGAATGCCATTGGTGATTTTTCGCCACGTAGCGCCATAATCATCGGTCTTAAATATATATGGTTTGAAGTCACCTCCCTTGTAGAGTGTCCCAGCCACATAACATGTTCCAGCCTTAGTTGGATGTGGATCTACACTATTATACATCAGATACTTAGGAGCACCCGATGGCGTCACATCTGTCCAGTTATCTCCGCCATCTCGAGTAATGTGTAGCAGGCCATCATCTGATCCTGCCCATATCACTCCTTCTTCAGCTGGTGACTCCGCAGCAGCAAAAATAGTCGCATAATACTCTACACCTGTATTATCCTTAGTAATCGGACCACCTGAAGAAACAAGTTTTTCAGGTTCTGCTCTCGTCAAGTCTGGACTGATAATCGACCAAGACTGACCTTCATTGGTACTTAAGTGCAGGTGATTAGACCCCGTATACAACCTGTCGCTATCGTGAGGTGAAAAGAAGATGGGGAAGTTCCATTGGAAGCGATACTTCATCCCCTCGGCGCCATGGCCCATCGGATTGTCCGGATAGACATTGATGGCACGGTTGACATCAAGCTTATGATCTTGGCGTGTTAGATAACCGCCATAACTACCGCCATAGACGATATCATTATCATCAGGGTCCACTGCAATATGAGCTGATTCGCCACCTGCTGTTGATTCCCAATCACTCTCATCAATCACTCTCCCCTTAGATCTGTGGTTGATACGTATGGTACTGTTGTCTTGCTGTGCGACATAGATTCTATATGGGAAGGCATTGTCTGTGGTCACCCGATAAAACTGTGCCGTCGGCTGATTGTGATAGGTGCTCCATGTCGCTCCTCCATCATAGGTGACTTGTGCTCCACCATCATCGCCAATGATCATACGGCTAGGGTCCTCAGGAGCGATCCATAAGTCGTGATGATCACCATGTGGTGCTCGTGACGGCTCAAAGGTCTTGCCACCATCAGTGCTGGTGTGATAAGCGACATTGACCACATAGACCTTGTCGGCATCATGAGTATCTGCATAGATACGTGTATAGTACCATGCCCGTTGTCTGAGCGCTCGGCTTTCATTGGTTTTTTTCCAGGTCTCACCCCCGTCATCTGAGCGGTAGACGCCTCCTTTATCATTTTCGACGATCACCCATATGCGATCGCTATTAACAGGAGAGACCGCTACCCCTGAGATGCCCCATATCCCATCTGGAAGTCCTTCATTGCCTGTAATTTCTGTCCAAGTCTCACCGCTATCGGTACTCTTCCATAGGCCAGAGCCTTCACCACCAGATTCTAAACTATATGGAGTACGTTTTACTCTCCATGAGCTCGCAAATAGGTTTCTGCGATTATTTGGGTCGATGACCAGATCAACTACGCCGACCTCGTCATTGATATAAAGCACTTTGTTCCAAGTCTGACCGCCATCGGTAGTCTTGAATACGCCACGCTCTGCATGAGGTGCATATAGATTGCCCATGACAGCGGCATATGCGATATCTGCATTATGAGGGTCGATGCGTATCCGTGATACATGACGGCTATTCTTCAGTCCGATATGTGTCCAGTTCTTACCGCCATCGATCGTCCTCCATAAGCCGTATCCAGAGGACACATTGCCCCGCACGGTCTTTTCTCCTCCACCGACATAGATGACATTGGGATCAGATGCAGCAACTGCTATAGATCCTATGGAGCCGCCAAAAAATCCGTCGGAGATATTTTCCCATGAGCGACCGCCATCGGTTGTTTTCCATATCCCGCCACCTGTGGCACCAAAGTAAAATAGATCAGGTTTGCCGGGCACACCTGCTACAGCACAGGATCTTCCTCCACGATAGGGCCCAATCGATCTATACTCGAGAGAGCTATAATATTTTTCTACAGGATTTACTGATGTGTTTTGAGCAGTAATCTCTTGATCGCCCCATATAAATGCAAAGATCATTAAGAAGAAGAGAGTGAGATATTTCATAAGTGTTGGTATTAATCATCCTAAAGAAAAGGAATTGTGCGTAGACTGATGGGGTAGAGAATTGATAATTTGACCAATTATATAGACCGTACTTTCATAATTACCACTCATCATTGATTGAAGACTGGTCGTCAATTGAATTATAGAGGGTAACTCCATACTCCTAAAATCTGGTAAAAGAATTCCTTTATCACGCCAACATAAAACAGAATTCCTAAGAATTGTCAACTACAACTCATAAAAAAAGAGCTCCATTTCTAATGCTCTTCTTTATATTATAGTAAAGCTTAAGACTACGATTCATCAAGAACATTCGGAGAATTGCCCTGATATGGCTACATTCATCACACAGAAACTATCGAGTATGAAAAACAAGAGTTTAACAGACAGGAGAACCTTCGTCAAGGGTGCGAGCACATTGGCATTAGGTACGATGTTACTGCCTGGTTGCAAAGAACATCATGCAGCTGACGTAGCTGATGTGGCCAAAGAAGTAATCAGTACCAAAGGAGGCTTAGATAAGTTCGGTATACAGCTTTGGACGATCAAGGACGTATTGCCAGCAGACCCGCTTGGTACAATCAAAGAGCTTGCAGGCTATGGCTTCAATCAATTAGAAGGATTTGAAGGTGATCAAGGTATATTCTGGGGACAGACGCCAAAAGAGTTTAAAAGTTACCTGAATGGTCTCGGATTAGAGATGGTATCGAGTCATTGTAATATCAATGAAAATTTTGAACAGAAAGCCGCTGATGCCGCTGAAGCAGGATTGGAGTATCTGATCTGTCCATGGATCGGCCCACAGAAGTCTGTAGATGCCTGGAAAGAAGTTACCGATAAGTTTAACAAGTGTGGAGAGATTTGTAAGGCCAATGGTATCAAGTTTGGCTATCATAATCATGCTTACTCATTCATCCCGTTCTCGGGTATGATCCCTCAAGATTATATGATGGACAACACTGATCCAGATCTTGTGGAGCATGAGATGGACATCTATTGGGTGGTGACAGCAGGTGTCGATCCGATCGAGTATCTTGATAAGTATCCTAACCGATTTAAACTATGCCATATCAAAGATCGCATGAAAGACGCAGGAGACGAAAGATTAGCCTCTTGCAACTTGGGTACTGGCATCATAGACTATCCAACTATATTGAGCAAAGCCAAGGAGCGAGGCATGAAATACTTCCTCATGGAACAGGAGCGATACGATAATACGACTCCTATGGAATGTGCTCAGGTTGGCGCCAACTACTTGAAAAAAATCGTCCTTGCCTAAATAAATATCATAGTAATGCCATAAATTGAACCGATTGTGCCCGTTGATACCAACGGGCATTTTTATTCACATTGAGAGGAAATGACGAGCTCAGAGTTCAAGAAAGAAGCCTATCGGATGGTCGATCTCATGGTCGAGTATATGGAGTCCATTGAGTCCTATCCGGTCAAATCAACGGTCAAACCCAAAGAAGTCTATAATCAGCTTCCATCCGATATGCCAGAGCATGGAGAGTCTATGGATCAGATCTTATCAGACTTTAGGGAGATCATCATGCCGGGTATCACACACTGGCAGCATCCTAACTTCTACGCATACTTTCAAGCCAATGCGAGTCCGCCATCGATACTAGCGGAGATGTTGACTGCCACACTCGGCATACAAGGCATGAAATGGGAGACCTCGCCAGCGTCAACAGAACTCGAGGAAAAGATGATGTCTTGGCTATTGAGAGCCATGAACTTGCCATCGACGTGGGAAGGTGTCATACAGAGTACCGCCTCCGACTCTACGCTATGCGCATTGCTAACAGCCAGAGAGCGACAATCCAATTTTAACATCAACGAACAGGGGTTTAATGCCGATCAAACCTATCGAGTCTACTGCTCCACAGAGACACACTCCTCCGCAGAGAAAGCTGCAAAAATCGCTGGGATAGGAAAACAGAATGTGGTTAAGATCGCTACAGACCATGTCCAGTCCATCTCTACAGAAGAACTGAGTAAACAGATCCAACAAGACCTTAATGATGGATATACTCCATTATGCGTGATGGCTACTCTGGGTACAACAAGTACACTTGCTATGGATGCGATTGGGGCTATAGCAGAAATCACATCTGAGCGCAATATATGGTTACATATAGATGCTGCATATGCTGGCTCAGCATTGATCCTCTCTGAGTATCAGCATCTGATTGAGGGGATAGAACTGGCAGATAGTTTTGTGTTTAATCCACACAAGTGGTTATTCACCAACTTTGATTGTTCAGCCTACTTTGTTAAAGATCCGGTAGCACTGAAGAATACATTTGCCATCCTACCAGAATATCTAAAGACGAGTTCGGACAGCGTTGTCAACAACCATTGTGATTGGGGCATCCCTCTTGGGCGGCGGTTTAGATCCCTGAAATTGTGGTTTGTGCTGAGGTACTATGGCCTCACAGGACTACAAGAGATACTAAGGGGACATATCGAGATGGCAACGTGGATAGAGCAACAGGTGATCAATCATGAAGACTTTGAGCTGCTGACACCACGATCGATGAATTTAGTGTGCTTTAGATGGCACCCAAAGGATATCACAGTTGAAGAGCAGCTGGAGCAATTGAATCAAAGTCTACTGCAGAAGATTAACGAGTCGGGTAAATTATATATGACCCATACGAGAGTCGATGGTAAGTTGACACTGCGTATGTCTATAGGCCAATTAAAGGTCACTCAAGATCATGTACAAGACTCCTGGAGCACGATTGTTTCGATCAGCAAAACCATAGCAAGCACATGATCCAGCTACCTCCTTATGATCCGAACTGGAATGACTATCGAAAAGCACTGTATCACGATGCTCAAGGAGACTGGCACAAGGCCCATGACATCGTAGATCGACTAACAGATCCTCAGGCCAGTCACATCCATGCGTATCTACATCGCAAAGAAGGAGATCAATGGAATGCCAGTTACTGGTACAATAGAGCTAACCAACCAGTCTGCACGGGATCGATAGAAGAAGAATGGCAGAGCCTTTGGAAGCTCTGCCAGTAAAAAAGTATATCTATTGTAAAAAGTGGTTCATGTTGAACTCTGATACTCTCATGACATTTACTCCTATTATGAGGAGTAAGATTGAAAGGAGTATGAAGCCCCACTCTCCTAGTGTAGGCACAGTTGCTGTCTCAATACCCAACAAAGCAAGGTCTGAGGTAATGGTAAAACATCCACCCACTGTCTTAAATGAGTCATCACAGAATACGACAAACATGCCCTCTTCATTAAACTCTGCGCTTGATGTAGCAGGATCGATCAGGATCTCATCCCTTCCAACTTCTGAAGGATCAAAAGGATCCGAGCTTGAACGTAACAGATCCATGCTCACTAGGAGGGGTGCGTCACATCCATCCAATATAAAATTGATGGTACTTCCCGTCTCAAAGAACATTTCTGTACAAGAGGCATAGACGGCATCCATGATCTCTTGGTTTGAGGTGGCATCTGTTTCAAACGGGATTACTGTAAATTCTCCTTGTCCATTAATTGGTTGTAGGTGTAGAGCACATAGTGCAATGATTAGTAAGATTGAATTCTTCATTTGTTATTTATTAAATATTGCATTAAAAGCACTGTTAACCGTAAACAGTACACCGCTTGATTGATCTGAAATAGAGAACTCAGGTAGGAAACAAGTCTTACTTAGGTTAATGCAGATATTTTTGGAAGGTGCAGCAAAAGAAAGTACATATGTAAACATTTTATAATATATATTCAACTCATTTGCAGTATTTAACACCTACAAATCATCTACATATGTAAGTCGTTGACAATTAATGTTATTCAGATGAGAGCTCAGACTTGGCCTTGAGCCCCTGAGAAATAACCCATTCTTCATTCAATACGATATGGAAGAGCGCATAGAATAACTGGTCAGCGTAACGATCAAAATTTAGTTGATCAATTGAGTCCATCAATAAACTCTGCTGAATTGATGGTGTCATCCCTAAGGCTGATTGGTACTCAGCTATTATCCCCTTAATGAGGGCATTGGCCCGAGAGGCTGACTGTAGATAAGTGAATAGACTATTATCCTTAGTGAAACAAGGAAAGTTGACCTTTTCGGTATCGTTTATTAGATAACCACATGCATCTGTTAAGAATGGAAGTTTTATTATGTCTTCTGATTGAATAATTTTCTTCTCCTGATTGTAAGGATAGTTCTTAACAAATGGGAATTGCTCTAGCATATCAATCCTCATCCTCTGTGCATGGAGTTTATACAGTTGACCAATATTAGTGTAGCTCGATCCTCCTGCGAGACCCTCTTCAAATCGTTTTTTTAAGTCTTGAACAGCTGTTATGGTTTCTTTACTAAAATATGTCGTTAGTTCAGCTGAGGTACCAGTTACCTGCGGAGCTTCTTCAAGTTGAGGTTGAGACTGATCAATTATCTGTTCAGTTGTACTCTCGACTGAATCAAGTTGATTTGTCTCAGCAGTATCATTGTTCTTGCAATCTGTGAATAAGGTGCATAACACTATAATAATGAGCATTCTATACATATATAATTAATTTAATGTATAATACAAGTATGTTTAATTATTCCTTATTGGGTAGGAGTACTTTGAGACGAGTTAATCCAAAATAGACACAGATCGTAGATAGCAGGAGGAGTAGAGCACTCACAATGTATGGAGCGCCTGGAAAATAGATTTCTTGTGTAAAACGAAAAAAGAGCGAAGTAGCAATCGCCGGACCAATAATCGTCGTAATACTCAACATGCTCGCCAAGGCACCTTGTAGATTACCTTGCTCACGCTCATTGACTTGCTTAGATAGCAGTCCTTGTAGGGTGGGTCCAGCGACCCCGCCTAATGCATATGGAACGAGAATGGCATAGATCATCCAACCCTCAAAAGCAAAAGCAAATAAGGTCATCCCAATACTCCACAGGATGAAGCCCCCCAAGATAGTCTTGTACTCACCAAAGGTCTTGACAATCCTACCCAATAACCCACCTTGTACGATAGCTACTAAGAGACCAACAAAAGTCAGACTGAGTCCAACATCCATCTCATCCCACGCATAGACCTCCATCGTAAAGAATGACCATATAGCTGGCAGCACCTGACCGGCAACATTGGCTAAAAAAAGCGCGATAATCAGAAGTCCAAGCCCTTGATAGCTGCTGAGATGCTTGAGCGACACTCCAGGTATCATCTTCTTGAGAGATGGCTGGCGCCTATGGTCAGGAGATAGGGACTCCGGGACAAAAAAGTAACCAAACAAAAAGTTGGCAAATGATAATCCTGCTGCTACATAAAAGGGTAGTCGAGTGGCAACATCTCCTAATATGCCACCTATAGCTGGACCAATGATAAATCCCAAGCCAAACGCAGCCCCTATTAATCCGAAATTTTTTGCCCGATCTTCTTCATTTGAGATGTCTGCTATATATGCATTGGCAGTTGTAAAGCTAGCGCCGCATATCCCAGCAAACACACGACCTATAAACAGCCACACTATCGTAGTAGCAAAAGCGTGAAGTAGGTAGTCCAGACTTAATCCAAGAAGACTCAACAACAATATCGGCCGACGACCAAAACGATCACTCAACTCGCCCATCACCGGAGAGAATAGAAACTGCATCACAGCAAACGATACCATCAACATCCCAGCCCAAGCAGAGGCTTCACTTAGACCCTGTCCAGTAAGCTCCTCCAAGAGTCTCGGGAAAACAGGTATAATTATCCCGAACCCTATGACATCGATCATAACTGTCAGAAAAATAAAAATCAGTGCTCGTTTCTGATCGACCATACTACAAAGGTCACGATTTTTATACATACCATTGTATAATATTAGCTGGTCTACCATTATCATAAAATGTCGATAACCTATGGCACACGCTTCTGAACAAATGCCTTATTTCATTAAGCCCTCCGTCAACCTAGCTGATGAGGATAAAATAGAGGCTTATCAACAAGTTCAGTTCGAACTAAACGCACTCCTCGGAGATGAACAAGATATCCTAGTCATCATGTCAAGTATGAACTGTATCCTTAAGTCACACCTACCCTATTACTATTGGGTAGGTTTTTATATATCTCACGGAGATATGCTCAAGGTAGGTCCATATCAAGGGACTCTCGGATGTATAGATATAGCGATGGGCAAAGGAGTCTGTGGTAGAGTGGCACAATCCAAGCAGACGATCGTAGTAGATGACGTGCATGCCCTCGATCAGGGAGCAGATCACATCGCTTGTGATCCCAACTCGCAATCTGAGATTGTAGTGCCAGTCTTGAATTCAGATGGAGCACTGATTGCAGTGTTTGACGTGGATAGCTCGCGTAAATCATCATTTAATCATATCGATCAGCAGTATCTGGAACAATTGATCAATCAGTTCTTTGCAGAGCGGACGTTAACCAGTGTATTCGCTTAATAACATATTAAAAGATCAACATGAAATCACTATCGGATAAAGGTCGACGAGCGATTAAAACACCCTTGCGGGTAGATTGGGATATTACATTTGAAGCCCTCGATAACCAATATCATCCAGAGGATAACCCTAGTGGTGCCTTTGCACTCAACATAGCTGAAAATCGACTTCAATGGCCATTGCTTAAACAGAAGTTTAAAGAAATCTGTACTAACAATGAGATACCAGATTGGGTGATGGGTTACACGTCTACACTCGGCGATATCAACTTTAGAGAAGCAGTAGCACAATTTTATCAAGAGCACATCTGTGACGCACAGATCAGTCCCGATTTATTGGGTATATCAGCAGGGGCAACGGGTGTGGTGGAGATGTCTGCCTTAATCCTGGCTAATCCTAAGGAGTATTGTGCCTTGCCAGCACCCGCATATCCTGTATATGAAAAGGATCTCGGAAACATAGCTGGAGTGATCCGCTATAACCTGATCGATCCGTCTAAAAAGTCGAAATCAAGCGATAAGACGATATCTATATCTGCTCTGACCAAGGCGCGAAAGAATCTGAAGAAAAAGGGACAGAAGCTCAAAATGGTGCTGATCACCACCCCCGACAATCCCACGGGACAAGAATACACGAGCAAGAAACTGAAAAAAATCGCCGATTGGTGTATCAGTAAGCGCATTCACCTAATTGTCAATGAGATCTATGCCCTCTCCAAGATCGACACTACCCATCCCGACCTCAAGGGTGAATACGAGCAAGGAAAGTCTTACAGTTCCTTTTTAGATATCATGCATAGCTACAAGAGCGAATTTCTCCATCATTGGTATTCGATGTCTAAAGACTTCGGTATCTCTGGATTTAGAATCGGAGTAGTACATAGTCACAATGAACAATTCATCAAAGCCTATGAAAATCTTAATATAGGCCATACCATCTCCAATCATACACAATGGATGATGTCGCAGCTATTACTGGATACCGCATGGGTCAAACAGTATATCTCCGACAATCAGCAACTCTTGACGCAGTCATATGTGGCCGTCATCGAACTTTTAAAGAAGCATAAGATTCCATATATACCTGCACGAGGAGGACTATTTATTTGGATAGACCTATCCAAGTACTTGACTAAACTTACGAGAAGCGCAGACGAACAATTCTGGAGTCAACTATACCAAAAGACAGGAGTGTTACTAACGCCAGGCAATGGGTTTGGTCATAAAGAGCACGGCAAGTATAGATTAGTTTATCCCTATGTGAGTCATACGAATCTCCAAGTGGCTCTTGCACGACTCGATGAGTTTTTTAGCGCACAATAAGCGATGAGAAAAGTGTTCAAGCGCCTTTTCATTGTTATTGCGATGCTCTACATCATACTGCTGATCGTAGCCTACTTCGCACAAGAACAACTGCTATTTAATCCTGATAAATTATCGGAGAGTCACGTGTTTAGAGCAGGACAAGAGGTAGAGTTAGAGGTCGCACCAGAGGTATCGCTCAATTGTATCTGGATCGACAATCCAAGAGATCATGGTGTTATTTTATATCTCCATGGCAATCGTGGCAGCAACAGGCGTTGCTTGCGACAGTTACTGGTCTATGATGGATTAGGCTATGACCTATTTATGCCTGATTATCGAAGCTATGGCAAGAGTGATGGATCCATGTTGTCTCAACGCCAGGCATATGGCGATATGCAAGTGGTCTACGATCATCTAAAAGAACAATATGGTGAGGACCGCATCATTGTACTTGGCTACTCGCTGGGGTCCGCTATGGCAAGTCATCTCGCAGCTACTAACACTCCAAAATCCTTACACCTCGTGGCACCCTACAAGAGTATGATCGCCATGAAAAATAAATTCGCTCCGGTAGTACCTAGTTTCTTATTGAAGTACCCGTTCAGAAATGACAAGAATCTTGCTAATGTGAGCTGTCCCGTTAACTTATATCACGCTCCTGATGACGAGTTGATTCCTTACGATCAGGGTAAACGCTTATCGCAGATAAATCCTTCCTTCAAGTTTATTGATTTGCCAGGATCTGGTCATAGAGGATCAATATTTAATGATGCGGTGCGGCGTAATATGAATTGATTAGAATACCATGATCGTACCGGTTCTTACCATTGGTTCGAGCCCATCGACATAGACGACGATCTTGTACACATACAATCCACTTTGTACTAGCTCACCTTTTACAGTGCCTGTCCAACCTGCATTGGCATCCTGTGTGGAGACTCCCTCTTGTCTGAATAGGATACCCCCATATCTATCATAGATCTCTAAGTCGTAAGCAGCCGTAACCCCATCTGGTACTGCAGGTCTTAGGACGTCATTACCCTGAGTACTCGTGATACTCATCGCATTCGGTATATAGACATTTACATCATCTTGTCTAATAATGATCGGAACATTTATAATGGACTCGCAGCCATTGATATCGACTATACTCGCAGTGAATCCAGTATTTTCTTGAGTAGTAATTATTGGATCAATGCAATCCGTACAACTTAAGAGATCACTATTCCATAAGATAGAGCTTATCTGATCGGCATTAGTAATGGTCAGTTGAAACGAAGAACCTCCAGCAATAGGATTTAGACTGACGCTAAAGTTAGGCTCATCATAAAATGAGAGGTTGACCTCTACTATACTATCACAACCTCCGGACATTGCCAAAATCTCTGTACCAACTGGGTTGGATTGATCGTAGATAGTATTGCCCACGGATATACTTGATTGACTACACAATGTATCTGTCAACTCGGTTGTGACCCCTTCGACAAATGAGAAGTCAATAATTAATACGCTATCACATCCATTGACAGTCTGTAAAAGCTCCACACCGCTGGCGTTATTTTCATCATAGATGGTACCATTTATAACCCTAAACGCATTAACATTGGAACACACCACCCCTCCTATCATCGTCGTATCAGGTGCGCTGAATACCAAGTCTATCATAATAAGACTATCACATCCCCTCGCTGCAGTTGCGAGCTCCGTACCGAATGGATTGCCCTCGTCATAGACGATGCCATTAACCTCCACAGAGAAGCCGTCCCCTACACAGCCCTGGTGGTCCACTTCGGACACAATCATATCTTGAAATACCAGATCAATTGTAATTGTACTGTCACAACCATTGGCATTAGTTAGTACTTCGGTTCCTCGAGGTACTTCTTCGTTATACAGTGTGTTATTGATAGTTACACTAAACCCATCTCCTATACATCCTAAATAGTCCACTAATGTATCGGCAGTCATGCTAAAATTGAGAGCAACTTCAACCGTGCTATCACAACCTGCTGCCGTGATAAATGATTCTTGACCTATCGGATTGCTCTCATCATAAGTCACATTGTTGACTACTACTGAGAA
>CAZJTO010000049.1:8057-13176 GCA_964548935.1 uncultured Saprospiraceae bacterium | reverse complement strand
TATTAAAAGTGTGTATTGAAGATTTCAAATATCACCTCAGGGATACAACCCTCACAAAGACTCTTGGCGCGTCCCGCACCAGTGGATATTTAGAATTGTATAACAAGTCTGGTGACACCCTACTCTACAAGCATCGAGATCGCCGCTTCATCATATCTAACAAGATGACTATAACAGGAATGGCATCAGAATCATATATCACCAACAAGATGAAGGAACTGGTCTACACCGAAGTACTCGAAATGGCACCTGATTTCATCTATCGATATGAAGGCCCACAAAAACAAAGGGTCAAAATGGCCGTAAAATTAATACTCGAGACAGTACTCGATATACCGCATTTCGTACATAAGTCTGATCGAGTTAGGCTGGCATCAACTGAGCTAACAGAAGGGAAAGAATAAGAGATTTTAATGACACGTATCGCCATATTCGCATCAGGCCGCGGATCTAATGCACTCAAAATCATAGATCATCTTAAGAACCAAGACGGTATTCTGGTATCGGCTTTACTCTCCAACAAACAAAAAAGTGGAATCATTGAATCTGCTCAAAAGAGGGATATCCCAAGTCTTGTTTTCAATCGTAGTGAGTTTTATGATAGTACTACTGTTCTTGATTTTTTGGGGGAACACAAGATCGATTATCTGATCTTAGCAGGATTCCTATGGCTTATACCTGATCACTTAATCAGGTCTTATCCAGACAAGATTATAAATATTCACCCATCACTTTTGCCTAAGCACGGTGGTAAAGGAATGTATGGGATTCATGTGCATAGGGCTGTCAAGGAGCATGGTGAGCGTTACACCGGAATCACTATACATCTCGTCAACGAACGATATGATGAGGGCAGAATTTTACTCCAATCCAAAGTCAAACTGGAGGAGTCAGATAGTCCCAAAGAAATCGCTGCTAAGGTTCTAAAACTTGAGCATCATTTTTTCCCAAGAGTGGTAGCTGCATATTGTAGGTGATTGTACTCAGGAGGCACTGTCACATGAACCTGCTTAGATTTGTACATATAATTATAGGCCATAATGCCCGGTAATCCCCCTGAATGAATAAGCAGTACTGATCTACCAGACAGGTAATCATCTATGGCTAACTGATCGATTAACCATTGTATTGCCTTAGCTGTATAGATCGGATCCAATAAAACGCCATACTTATTATAAAACTCATTAATCACAGTGACCGACCTACTGTCATAGCCCCCAAATCGCTTGCCTCCTGAAGCATTTATAAGTTGAATGCGGTCTACGTTCATATTCCTCAACAGACTCAAGCCTTCGACATGCGAGACATTGGATTTGAATGGTGATACCACCATAAATTGATGAGTCTTCGGCATAGCACGATACAAGCCGGCCAGCATCCCACCTGTGCCTATAGGTAATATAATATCCAGGTCTCTTTCATAAAGTGGATCGGAAACAATTTCATTAGAGAGGCCTTGTAAGCCTACCATAGCATATTCAGATGTCCCCCCTTCTGGTATCAACATATGATCAGGATATTCTGATCGTATGGCTCGTATGATACTGGACGACTCCTTCTGCTTATACTCAGCAGGCAGGACAGGTTTTAGTTCCATGTTCCACGACCTGAGTTTGCGGATTATGGGGTTGTTCTCATCGAGTTCATAAGTTCTTACGATTCCAACCGCAGGGATATTAAGCTGATAGCAGGCACAAGCTACGGCTACCAGATGGTTGCTGCTAGCACCGCCATATGTGATAATTCCATTATACTCATTTGCCTCGTAGTGCTCTATATGGCCTTGAAGTTTTCGCCACTTGTTACCATTAATCCACGGATGGATCAGGTCATCCCGTTTTATTAATAGTTTGACCTGCTTATTTTGGAAGTTAGAATCGAGAAGCTGTATGGGTGTAGGCAGCTTGAGATTGTCAAGAAGTGACATCAGTACTTGATTATACCTAGTCTTTTGGAGAGTACTCTATATCCATTGGGGTCAATAAGGGAATACTGATAGTTCCCTTTAGGCAAAAAGGATAAGTCTGCTGAATACGATGCGTTTCCATTCACATAAAATGTCTGAGTCCAAATCTTAGTCCCTAAGATGGAATACAACTCCAATTTGTATGCCCCCTCATTAAACCCAAAAAATTGCACACCGACATCACCATAAGAAATTGTGGGAAATACCACGAATTGTTCTTTCATTGATGAATCATAGACTGGAACATCGCTGTCCTTGGATTTATATAAGATAGATTTAGTTTCACCTTCAGATGATATTTCTAATACGGCCAAGACTTGATCACTTACTGGATCTACAAATACTTGGTAACGATCCTGTCTAAAGATTCTATCGAGCAATCCAGGATCCACACCCTCAGGAACATCGCCTTTCACATAGCTTCTGTTGATCGTTACAATATTACTTATGGCATCTATCACCAAAGACGGCAGGTAAAGGGTGCCATGTCTATGATCTGTGACAGAATAAGACTCTATATAGTCAATTGATGATCCTTCGATACCTTCTACTGACAAGTTTACTTTTAGATCTATTCTTTTAGACTCCTCATCATGATTTAAGAGCTTGAATGGAGATTGGGGACTCTGGTACTTCTTGATAAAGGTAATATCATCCTTTATTAACTTCTCTCCAATTAAAGTAATGGCATCACCACTGCGACCAACATATAACTCGTGATCCACGGAGTTGCTGATTACGACATCTGCGTCTATCAGAGGTTCAGGCGTGTCATATCTTTCTGCTAACCCTTCTGATACAAACTCATAATTGAAAGGGGATCTAAGTTGATTCATTAACCATCGACTAGACTCATTCTGAATCTTATAAGATGGTGAATCATCGTATTGATACAATACAGAGGACTCTTCCTGATTGTATAGGAATAGAGGTGATAACTGACAAAAGGCAGTCATCTGAAGAGTTAGGAATAGTAATATAAGATAGTATCTCATCTATCAAAAACAGGTATTGATTGACGGTGCTTGCTTAATAACATCATTATAACTTGTGTATGGTCTCTATTTGTTGTTTTAATTCCAAAAATGATCCAGATTTCCTGATATTTCCTTCGCCTAAAAGTACGATTCGATCCATTTTTGAAAGAAGTCTTAGATCATGGCTGATAACAATGATAGTTTTATCCTTAATATTTGCCACGTTTTCGATCAACTGCTGAGCAGTACGATAATCAAGATTACTAGTAGGCTCATCAAAGATAAGGATGTCTGCATCCTTATACAGCGCTCGAGCTATAGTTATTCTCTGTTTTTCTCCCCCACTTAGATTAGCTCCTTGATCTACGATCTCCATACTTGATCCAAATTTTGTTGTATCGAGTTGCGCCCGCTCCAAGGCAGTATCCAGACCTCCTTCATCATAACCATTTGAAAAAGACACGTTCTCAGCTAAAGACATGTTGAAAACGACGTGGTCCTGTGTGACCATGGCAAATCGATCTCGGTAAGCTTTCAGATCGAATTGAAGTATATCAACTCCATCAATTGTAATATGACCTGAGTCTGGCTTATAAAACCTGAGTAATAGATCTACAATCGTAGTTTTGCCTTCCCCTGTAGTGCCAACAATAGCCAGTTTCTCTCCTTGCTTGATACTCAGTGAAAACTTGTTTAATACTTGGTCCGCATGATCGTATCCAAAATCAACAGAGCTAAACTCTATGGTGTCAGTAAACTTGTACTTTGTACTGTTGTCAGCGATAGTTGCTGCAGAAGAGTTATGGGTTGAATTGATGATATCTTGAATGCGCTGTAAAGATCCACTACTGCGTTGCACATTGTAATACTCTCTCGAAAAGTTCTTTGCAGGATCGATAATGCTAAAAAATGCAAAGATAAAGGCAAAGAATGTCTCCGGCTGCAAGGCTCGATCAAAGACCATATAAGAAGCTATGTACAAGATTAACACCGTAACACTAACGAGCAAAAACTCGGAAATGGGTGATGCTAAGTCTCTTCTTCTGAGCATTCGATTGCTCAAGGTATTGTGTTCCGCTATCGCTGTACTGGTTTTATTCTTAAAAAAACTTTGAGCATTATAAGACTCAATCAGTTTCTTGTAGCTGAGGTACTCATCTGCTCTGACGTTCAACTCCCCATAGAGTGCATGAAGCTTTGGTGATTTACGCTTAAGAAAATTACTGCCTAAAGCGATGATTATAAAGATCACCACCGACAGGCCTATAGATATCAGAGTTAGCTTAACACTGATTGACAACATGAATATGATACATCCCAATATGATTAAAGGAGTTTTGACCAATAGTTCTGTGGCCTTGAGCAGACCATGATCAATTTCACTCATATCATAACTTAAGGATGACAGAAGCTGCCCTTTCTTATACTTATATCTCTGTGTAAGGGACATGCCCTCAAAAGAATTAAATAGGTTCATCCTTAGGTCACGAAGCACGCCATTGCGAGCAGGTGTAAGAAAATAGCTAGAAAAATATCTAGTCATATTTCTGAGGAACACCACCCCTAAGATCAAGAAACAGACAAGTGTCAGTGCATTTCGCTTATCGCTAATGGCGATCAATCTGCTAAACCCATAAGTAAGTGTCTGTTCAATATCGTACCAATTATCAGGTGCGGTATAGTCAGACGGGCTAACATCGAATAAAATCTGAAAAAATGGTATCACCAAGGGGATACTAATAAGTGTCAGTAGTGCTGTCAATAGTTGAAACATGATTGACAGACCGATATATCTCTTATATGGCTTGAACTGTGATAGTAAGTACCAGATACTTCTCATAACTGATTGATGAGTAGACCTATTTTAGGTCAAACTCATTGAGAAAACCCGTATGAAAGTCTCCATTCCTAAATCGTTCGTCTTGCATCAATTGACGATGAAAAGGCACTGTTGTCTCTACACCATCAATGACAAACTCATCAAGAGCTCGCACCATTTTAGTGATGCATTCTTCGCGAGTCTCCGCTCTACAGATCAATTTAGCAATCATAGAATCGTAGTACGGAGGTACTGTGTAGCCAGCATAGGCGTGAGTATCTACTCTAACCCCATGGCCTTTCGGGCTATGGAAGTACTGTATCTGGCCAGGGCTCGGTCTGAAGTCTTGGTAAGGAT
>CAZJTO010000049.1:6680-7957 GCA_964548935.1 uncultured Saprospiraceae bacterium | reverse complement strand
GGGCTATGGAAGTACTGTATCTGGCCAGGGCTCGGTCTGAAGTCTTGGTAAGGATTCTCGGCATTAATACGACACTCTATGCAATGTAATTGCGGATAGTAGTTAGTACCAGATAATTTTTCACCCGCAGCCACTTTGATCTGTTCTTTGATTAGATCTCGCCCGATGACCTCCTCCGTTACAGGGTGCTCTACTTGGATACGCGTGTTCATTTCCATAAAGTAGAACTTACGATACTTATCAACCAAAAACTCTACTGTTCCCACACCTTCATAATCGATGCACTTACCAGCTAGGATGGCCGCTTCTCCCATTTGTTCTCTTAGCTCATCAGTCATAAATGGAGAAGGACATTCTTCAACAAGCTTTTGGTGACGCCGTTGTATCGAGCAGTCTCGTTCTGACAGATGCACCACAGTGCCATGCTGATCTCCGATGATCTGTATCTCAATATGACGTGGTTCTTCGATAAATTTCTCGATGTAGATGCCATCGTTACCGAATGAAGCTTTGGCCTCATTGCGAGCCATGTTCCATTGGCCTTCAAATTCTTCTTCACTCCATACAATCCGCATACCCTTACCACCACCGCCAGCTGTGGCCTTTATAATTACTGGATATCCTATTTCGGCGGAGGTTTTTATACCCTCTTTAACATTTTTTACTAAACCATCTGATCCTGGCACCACAGGTACTCCTGCCTTGATCATGGTATCTTTGGCGGTAACCTTGTCCCCCATTTTTTTGATCATCTCAGGCGTCGGTCCAATAAACTTTATATCATACTCTCCACATACTTGGGCAAAGTCTGCATTTTCGGCTAAAAACCCATATCCGGGATGAACAGCATCGGCGTTTGTGATTTCCACTGCTGCCATGATTCTCGCAATACTGAGATATGACTCTGTACCACTAGGAGGACCAATACAAACTGCTTCATCTGCAAATCGTACATGTAGTGCATCCTTGTCAGCAGTGCTATAAACAGCTACTGTTTTTATATTCATCTCCTTACATGTCCGAATGACACGAAGAGCTATTTCTCCCCTATTGGCTATGAGAACTTTCTTAAACATAGAGATAGTGTTTTAAGGCAAGGACTGTTAGCCTTGAGGATCTACTAAAAATAACGGTTGATCATATTCCACTGGAGAAGCATCATCAACGAGCACCTTGACTATCTTGCCTGACACCTCCGATTCAATCTCATTAAAGAGTTTCATGGCCTCGATGATACAAACCACATCACCCTCTTTAATTGAATCTCCTATTAATAC
>CAZJTO010000049.1:0-6580 GCA_964548935.1 uncultured Saprospiraceae bacterium | reverse complement strand
TGGCCTCGATGATACAAACCACATCACCCTCTTTAATTGAATCTCCTATTAATACATATGAATCCTTATCTGGAGAAGGGGATCTATAAAATGTCCCAACCATTGGAGACTTGACCTCTATTAAATTTCCAGCTCCCTCTTCAGCAGCATCTTGTGATGTACCGAGAACAGGAGTTATTGCAGATACCTCTTTTGGCATCCCTACAGCCGGAGCACTTACAGGTGCTGCTGCCATAGCCGGCGCTGCAACATATGTTGGAGCTATTTGGTCTTTAGTGGTGCGTATCTTGATTTCAAATCCTTCTTTGCTAAGCTTAAACTCTTTAATTTCAGATTCGCTGACTAGTTTGATTAGGTCTTTGATTTCTTTGGTAGTCATCTGTTATTTTTTTACTCGTTCCATATAGTTACCTGTTTTGGTATCTATCTTCACTTTATCGCCTTCATTGATAAATATAGGAACTCTGATTTCTGCCCCTGTTTCAATTTTAGCTGGTTTCGTAACATTTGTCGCCGTATCTCCTCGTACACCGGGTTCAGTGTAGGTTATCTCCACTACAACATATTGAGGAAGATCAATAGTCAATGGTATATCTTTGTCTGCATGGTATAGAATTTCTATCTCCATGCTTTCCTTTAAAAATTGTGGATTGGTAATCAATTCACCTTGTAAAGCGATCTGCTCATAGCTTTCCATATCCATACAGTGATACCCTTCGGAATCATTATATAAATATTGAAATTTGCGACGTTCTACCCGCACGATGTCAATCTTGTGACTTGATGGCCATGTATTATCGATAACTTTGCCATTAGTCAGACTCTTAAGCTTTGTTCGTACAAATGCGGGTCCTTTGCCTGGTTTGACGTGTAAAAATTCTACAACAGTATAGACGTCGTTGTTGTGATTGATACACAATCCATTTCTGATCTCTGAGGTATTTGCCATAGCTTACATTAATTTAATTGTATACTAATACGCCCACTTTAAAAATAGTGAGCCCCATGTGAAACCTCCACCAAATGCTGTAAGAATCACATTGTCTCCTTGCTTTAGTTCTTTCTCATAATCCCACAGACACAGAGGGATTGTTCCTGCCGAAGTGTTGCCATACTTAGCAATATTCAACATCACTCGTTCCATCGGAAAGTCCAATTGTCTGACCACAGATGTTATAATACGCTCGTTAGCTTGATGTGGGACAATCCAATCGATATCTGAAGCATTCAGATTATGCCTACTCATAACTTGCGTTACAGTTTCTGACATACCTGTCACAGCACGTTTGAAGACTTGCTTTCCATCCTGACTGACATATTGCTCTCTATTTTTTAGGCGTTCTTCATTTATCGGATTTAGAGAACCTCCTGCTTCTACACGTAGCATTTCACATCCAACGCCATCTCCTTTTAATATTGCGTCTACGACTCCATACTCTTCTGAGGGCTCGAGTAATACTCCGCCACCACCATCTCCAAATAAAATACTGGTTGTGCGATCCTCATAATTCATATATGAGGTCATTTTCTCGCCACCTATAACGATCACTTTCTTGTAGCGTCCGGTTTCGACAAACTGTGCCCCTGTATACAATGCGAATAGAAATCCACTGCAAGCTGCATTGATATCGTAACCAAATGTATTAGTAAGCCCAGCCTTATAGCATATACTATTAGCTGTATCAGGTATGATATAATCTCCGGTACAAGTAGCACAGATTAATAAATCAATTTCTTCCTTAGCCGTATTAGATTTCTCAAGTAGTTGCTTAACTACATTTACGCCAATGTCCGATACAGCCTGATCTTTAGGCAGAACTCGTCTTTCCTTTATACCCGTCCGAGTTGTGATCCACTCGTCATTGGTTTCCATGATTTTTTCAAGATCATGATTAGACAGTACTTGGTCCGATACGTAGCCTCCTACGGCGGTAATAGCGGCTTTAGGCATATGTCATAAACATTAAGAGCACGAAGGTAAAAAAACCTCCTACATATACTGCTTCAACTTCATACTTAATCCCAAGTACCACAAGTCTATAAAATACATTGGCATCAATATTGTAATATGTTAGAAGTGCTATTTCAGCATCTTATGTATTACAATTATTTATCAACTATTAGATAAGATATAATATGAGAATCGTTAACACCACCTTAGTTGTATTGCTGACCTTATTTGCTCACGTTGCATCGGCAACTTCTATTAATTATGTCAAAGAAGGATTTGACGCAGCGAAAAATAGAGCGCAAACCGAAGGTAAAATGCTATTAGTCGATTTTTATGCGGATTGGTGCGCACCTTGCAAATGGATGGACCAAACCACCTTTTCGGATCCTACAGTGATCAAGAAAATGAATGATGATTATGTCACCGTCAAAATCAACATTGATGATTTTGATGGATATGCTCTAAAGGAACATTATGGCGTCACCGTCCTACCGACTGTGATTATTATTGATAACAGTGGCAAAGTAATAGAGCGTGTAGAGGAGACCATTCCTCCTGCCAAGATGAACGATATCTTAGAGCGCAACAAAGGCGATGTCAAAAATATAGTTCATACTCCAAATACCAACCCTGAATCTCTGGAGTACAATATAGACCCCAACTTGTCAGGGCCTTCAAACTCGACCCATTATAAATTACAACTTGGAACATTTACTGATTATTCCTCTACCCTTGAGTACTTCAACCATATATCAAAGGTGATCGATGATCAAATCATCGTCCTTCACGATTACAAGGGGAATAACATTATTTATAGAGTATTGACAGGTAATTTTGCCAATACTACAGAGGCCGAAATCTATAAGACAGAATTATTAGAAAAATTCGACATCAAATCATACTTGTATTATTAAGACGTTACAAGAATTAGAAATTTACAGGCTTCGTTAATTTTTTAGCGAAGCCTTTTTTGTCTTATATAGGTACTTTCCCTAATATTTGCACAGTTATCGCAATGGTATCAATAGTCCTCAGTACCTTTGCAATATAAGACGAGGTCAGGCGTTTTATCTCAGTTGTTTTTTAGATAGGTAGAGCAGCCATATTATATGAATTATACTTTACATTTAAGACTACTCACACTTTGTATTTGGGGACTATTTTTCTCTTCCATTACTACCCCTGTAAGTGCACAGGGCCAGGATTGTGAGGTCGAATTATTACTCCCAACTGGCCTTGAAGCGGAGCCTGGTGAATCTTTTTGCATTACGATCAATGTGAACAATTTTGAAGACATCATTTTATCACTTTTCGTTGTCAACTTTAATTCTACCGTTCTGAGATTAGATACTTGGGATCCAACGGTTAGTGGGTTACCTGGTTTTATTGCAGATAATGTTAGATACAGACCTGAAGTTGATCCAGATATTATTCGAATTTTATGGACGGATCCTAACTTAGAACCTAGAACAATAACGAATGGGGCCGCTTTTCTAGAATTATGTTTTACAGTCATTGGCACTCCTGGAAGCGAGGCTCAGATATTTGTGAACGACACTGGTTTAAATGCCCCTCCAGAATTTCTTACTCCAGCGATGGATCCAGGTCTTCCCCCTATTGCTTTGTCAGTTTGCAATCCTGATCCCAATAGTGGAAGGATCTCTATTGTCCCACCACCATCAGCAGAGCCACAAATATTTGCAACAGGTCAGTGTGGGACAGATAGTGGACTTGATGAAGGAATAGTAGAATTAAGAGTATTCTTTGGTACTCCAAGCTATACTGTAGTGAGTGATATTGGAACCTTAGTAGGAACGAATGATCAAGACGTATTTGTATTTGAAGAAGTGTCGCTCGGCACGCATACATTCACGGTAGTAGATAATGTTGGGCTAAGCAGTACGGAAATCAGCGTTGAAATCACCCAAGATCCAGCTTTCACAATTGATCTTGTCACATTAAGAGAGCCAAGCTGTCCAACAGAATTTGACGGACGTATCGAGGTTGATATTACTGGTGGAAGGCCATTCGCCAATGGAGAATATTTCTTTGATTGGGGCTCTGAGCAGATCGGTTTAGGCCAGAATGATTTAAGAGATTTAGCTAACGGTGATTATACGGTGGTGGTAACTGATTCATTGGGCTGTCGTCAGTCTGAAACCTTCCAGTTAGAACGTATTGGAATTGAGGTTATGACCACTAATACTGTAGATGCTTTGTGCGCGGGAAATGCAGATGGTTCGCTGTCTGTCGTTGGTACAGGTGGAGGTCCTTTTGCCGACGGATATAATTGGAATATTCAATTAATCGAAGATGACGGTACTAGAACCCAAGTGGGCTCACCAGTGCCTAGAAGCTTTAATCAAGATTTTACATCACTTATGCCAGGTCTATATGAGATTACGGCTACTGACTCAGTTGACTTTTTTCAAAGCTGTGCTACAATAGGCGAATTTGAGATAGGGGCTCAACGTGAAATCAGTGCTGAGTTTCAGGAAATTGATCCAGCTAATGCTTGTAGTGCAGAGCTCTCTCCAGCTATTTTAGATCTTGCTAGTACACAGATGACTATTTCAACTCCTATTAATGTCCAGATTGTAGATTCTACGGGCACTACTGTATTTGATGATGTTGCATCAAGCGCAAGCATAGACGCGGGATGTCTTCCTCCTGGAACCTACACCACCTTAATACAGGACTCGGATGGATGTAGTAATACCATTGAACTTACCTTAGGGCAGGGAGCTACGATTGACTTAACGGATAGTTTGGCCGTAAATCCAACTTGTTTTGGAGCTTCGGATGGTTTTATTACTGTGGATATTATGACAGACTCTCCTCCATTGTTATTTGAGTGGTCCACAGGTGACATGGGCGTTGATGTCGATTCTATTGGAGGATTACCCAGTGGGACCTATACACTCAACGTCTCAGATGACGCAGGTGCAACACAAATGTTTGAATTTACACTTGTAGATCCAGAAGCATTAACCGTCAGTTTAGGTGAAGACATAGGTATCCAGTGTCCTGGTGGCACAGGTAGTATTATGGCAGATGTGACTGGTGGAGATGGTAATAATACCTTTTTATGGTTGCATGATAGTTTATTCACTAATAATGGACTCAGAACTGATTTGCCAGCAGGTGACTATACTGTCGAAGTGACAGATTTAAATGGATGTTTTGGTACTGCGTCTTTTACCTTAGAAGATGTCATAGCTCCAACAGCCAATATTTCTAATATCAATGCACCGAGTTGTCCAGGAGACAACTCTGGAACTGCTGTTTTGACTGTAACCCCATCTGCCGATTTTACAAATCCATTTTCTTTTGAAAGTTCTTCTG
Source organism: uncultured Saprospiraceae bacterium (assembly GCA_964548935.1). Lineage (GTDB taxonomy): Bacteria > Bacteroidota > Bacteroidia > Chitinophagales > Saprospiraceae > GYS-P2D. The sequence continues at coordinate 1,284 of CAZJTO010000049.1, read as the reverse complement.
GGCAAGTCGGCGGGCCTAATAATTTTATAGTATCTAATTTTCCTGCTGGTCCCGATAATTTTATAATATATAGTCAGGGAACATGCGTATTCGACACAGTTTTTGTCGAGATACCTGAAGCAGAACCTTTTGGCATTGACAGAGCAAATACCACGATGACCGAAATTGCCTGTTTTGGTGATGACGATTTTCAGACAGGCGCCACGGTCAACCTAGCCATCGATGGACCCAATAACGTGAATATATTGTGGTTAGATGATGGCGTGACCATGGGTAACACCCGGGTCGGCCTTCCGGCAGGTATCTATCCAGTAGAATTATCTGTTGGTACATGTGTGGTCTTGGACACAATAATTTTAGAGCAACCTGATCTGATCGAAGTTACAATAGATTCTACCAATAGTACATTTGCTCCTTGCGGAGGTGACAATAGCACTGAACTTGTGGTTGAAGTGACTGGTGGTACTCCTGACTTTAGTATTGTATGGTTTGATGATACTAACCAGCCTATATCGACAGGATTTATGGCTTCGGGTCTCGCTCCAGGTTCTTATATAGTTGAGGTCACTGACGCCAATGGATGTGAAGTTGAGCTCGCTGTAGAAGTCACTGAGCCTGATCCTGTAGTAGCAACTATTGGTACGGTGAGTGAAGCAATCTGCATTTCAGATCAAGGTTTTATTACTATTGGTGATGTTTCAGGTGGTGCTGGTCCCCCCTATCGATTCCAAATCAACACAGCACCGGCGGTGTCTGTAGCAGACACGGCGTTTATCATCCCAGGGGATATCACAGTCAGTGTTTTCGATCAAAATGGATGTTCATATGATACGATGATTCTTGTACTCCCCCCGACTCAACTTAGTGTTAGCCTTGGCGAGGATACCGAGGTCCAACTTGGGCAATCTACAGTCATACGTGCCAATATTGATGCAGAAACCGCTATAGATACTGTACGATGGTTCCCAGAAGAAATCGTAGAATGCATCGATCCGATGTGTACGGAGGTTACCATTACCCCCTTACTGCCTACAGCCCTTATAGCTGAAGTCACTGACGTAAATGGATGTGTTGCTAGTGATAATATAGAAATTAGTGTCAGCAGAACAAGTAATATTTACATTCCTAATGCCTTCTCTCCTACTGCAACGGTTCCAGGAAATGCCACATTTAGAGTATTTGGTGGTACTGGAGTATCTTCTGTTGATTTCATTAGGATCTATGATCGATATGGAAACATTGTTCATGCCGAAGAGGGAGCACAACCCATCGTTCTATCTGGAG
>CAZJTO010000048.1:0-13205 GCA_964548935.1 uncultured Saprospiraceae bacterium | reverse complement strand
TTCCTAAAAAGGCCTTAATGTCATATCCGAGCTTTTCAAAATCAACCTTGAGCTTAGAGCCGGTTATTATGCCTAACTCGGTGAGTTTCTTAAGGCGCACATGGACAGTGCCTCCAGATATAAATAGCTTGGCGCCTATGTCGGCGTATGATGTCTTAGCATCATCAAGCATGATCGAGATGATGTTGAGGTCTATATCGTCCAATTCATGTTTAGGCTTCATGCAAGTTTGTTTTTAGGGGTTAAAGAGCTGAAGTTAATCGCGGTAAGGTAATTACTTTAAAAATTTTGAAACAAGGGATTGTGCTGATTAGTAAGTTTTTAACCTATTTGCTAATCTTTACAATAGAATCCATCTTCAATAATGCGTAGAGAACAAGTATTCCTTCCCCTCATCATAGCATTGGTAGCCGCCATTGGGATGATATTCGGATATAAGATGCATGACGAGACTAATTCGGCAGATTTAATAGAGCATTATGCTGAGGATGACTTGAGCTCAGTGGAAGAATCTCTGCGGTTGATTAGAGCTAATTATTATGGTGAGTTAGACACGTCTAACTATGTCAATGACATTTTACTCAATGCCGTGAAAAGATTGGACTCTTTCAGTTCATATGTTCCGCCTCAAGATTTAGCTGATTTCCACCATGCTATATCTAACAATTATGTCGGATATGGTTTCGACTATGTCACTTATAGGGATTCCGTGGTCGTAACTGATGTGATTGAAAACAGTCCCGCTGATCTAGCCAATATCAATCGAGGTGATATAATCTTTGGACTTGAGGGTGAGCAGTTTTCTGACCCTTCCGAAATCATTTATAGACTTCATCGCTCAGATAGTGCTTCAGTAAGTATCTATCGCCCGACAGAGGGAATCAACGAGATCATTTCGATAGTGAAGGGATCTGTTATCAGTCCTGCACTTCAGGCTAAAATCCTTCATCAAGGTCAAATAGGGTATTTAAAAATCAACCGTTTCACCGATGGTATTTTTTTGGAGTTTATGGAGCAATTTGACTTTTACAAGTCTCATGGTCTCGAGTTTAAGAAAGTTATTATTGATCTTAGAGATAACCCGGGCGGACTACTCGATGAAACAGTTAAAATATTAAATCAGATCATCCAAGAACCTAATCAACTTATCGTATCTACGACCAATAATAAGGGCAAGCAAAAAGACTATAAATCTAATGGTCGAAGCTTTCTTAATATTCAAGAGGTAGTTGTATTAATCAATGAAAATTCGGCTTCTGCGAGTGAAATTATGGCTGGCAGTCTTCAGGACTTAGGTATTGCAACGATTATTGGCGCTAACTCCTATGGTAAAGGAAAGATTCAACAGCACTTCTCTGTTGATAACGGAGGTGCTCTAAATCTTACCATCGGAGAGTTTCTTCTTCCATCTGGACGCAGGATCATATCAGATACGACAGATTCAGTAATAAGAGGTATTGCCCCAGATATCGCCGTAGCATCAGGATGTGAAGAACATAAGGATCGACGTATGCTCGATCCATATAGATACTTGATAAAAAAGGGTAAGATCAGTGCAGAGTTGATGACTTCGTCGCAGATTAGTCAGCTGCTTTCTGATTATGTTTCCATTGATGAAAATCTCAGCTCCAGCTGTGAAAAAGAAAAGATAAGAAGGCTCGCCTCATTGCTTTGGCATGAGTATCAATCAGAACTTGATCTCAATGAAGACCTCATAAGATTTGATGAAGCGCTCAGCCAAGCGATAGCTACTTTGTCTGATTAGGATAAGTTTACTTTCTGATAAATTCTAAGTCGCCCTTGTGGTTATATCTTGCGATGATAGAGGGCATCCCGATCATATCTATTGACTTGAGATCCACTATGTGATCTACTTCCTCCTTTATGTAATCTGAGACTTGATCATAAGTTTGAGGAAGTTCTCTCGAGCCAATGGGAGATGCAACTGTGGAGATTATGGCTTGTCCGAGCCTATAGATGAGGCGTTTAGAAAACTCGTCTTTAACCACACGAATAGCAATTGTGCCGTCTTCACTGATCAAATACTCTATGGTATCTGGATTAGCATCATAAATTACACTCAACGGTTTTTCGTGATAGAGCAACAAGGTTTCAATACGCGGGTGTATCGACAAGGCATAATCTTTAAGCATGTCGATATTATTAACTGCTAAAATCAGGTTGCCCTGAGTTTTATCATTTTTTATTTTCTTAAGCCTTTGAACAGCAGCACTATTTGTAATATCGCAAGTGAGCCCCCATAATGTATCGGATGGATACAGGATGACGTGCCCCTTTTTAATATAATGTGCTGCCTTCTCAACTTCCTCTTCAATGCGTGTAGACGACATTTTTTACTATTTAATACCATATGGCACCCATCAAAACGTTAATTTAAACGTTAGGCTAACTTTAAGCACCAATTACTCAGTATCATGACAAATTCCGTCAAAAATGTGATTTTTTTTAAATATATCATGCTGATAGCTATATGTATTGGTTTTGTGGCTGAACTCAGTGCCAAGCATATTATTGGCGGAGATGTATTTTACGAGTGTATTGATCGAGATACAATTAATAATAGGGTTACTCTGCATGTCGAGTTCCAAATGTTTCGAGATAATCGATGTGTAACCAGAGGAGAGGACTGCGCATTTTTTGATGGGGACCCAAGAGATCCTAATATGTCACGAGGTGCCCAATTTGGAGTGTATCGTTTTTTGGGAAACAATTGGGAATTTGTGGACGTGACAGATTTTTTAGTACCTATCATTATCGAAAAGGTGCCGCCGAATGAACCACCTTGTTTGTTGACACCACCTGCGGCGGATGTTGAACGGGGTACTTATGAGTTTGACATTACGCTTGATATCATTGATGAGAACTATCTCATAGCTTACCAAAGATGTTGTCGAAGCGAAAGCATAACTAATTTGATCAATCCAGGCAATTTTGGTGCTGTCTTTTCAGTGGAGTTAACTCCAGCTGCTTTGAGGACTTGTAACAATAGTCCTGTATTTAATGAATTTCCTCCTTTAGTAACTTGTGCTGGATTTGAACTAGTCTATGATCACAGTGCGGGAGATATTGAAGGTGACTCGATAAGATATGGATTCTGTACACCACTTTCTTCTGGAGGAACTAATGGGCGTGCACAAAGATCACAGTGTAATGAAACTCCTGTACCAGAACCAACTGCATGTACTCCAGATGGGTTTAGAGAAGTGTCTTTTCTGCAACCCTTATTTTCAGAACAAGCCCCGATGGGTGGAAATCCTGTTGTAACCATCGATCCTGTAACTGGTATAGTATCAGGAGTGCCTGAGATAGTTGGTGAGCACGTACTCGTAGTTTGTGCTAATGAGTATCGAGATGGTGTGCTACTATCCAGAATAAGGAGAGATTTTCAGTTTATCGTCACAAACTGTGAGACAGCTGTCAATGCAGCAATCGCAAGTGATCAGACAGATGGTCCTAACTTCAATATAGTGAGTTGCGGTGATTTTGATGTGCAATTCGAGAATAGGAGTACTCGAGAACAAGACATCATCGTCAACGCTTGGGAGTTTGATTTTGGGGACGATGAAATATTTACGTCAGAGGAGCGGAATCCGTTGGTCACCTTTCCTTCCTTTGGTACTTTTGATGGTAGGTTAACACTTAATCCAGGAGTTCCCAATTGTACAGATAGCGCATTTATTACGGTTCAGGTATTGCCAGGTTTGGATGCGGAATTTGCTGCCACATTTGATACCTGCGAAGCAGGACCCGTCCTCTTTTCTGATGCGAGCCTTACTGATGATGTGAACTTTATTACCAATTGGACTTGGGATTATAACGACGGCAATTCAGATTCGGGCTTTGATCAAAACCCATTACATACTTATCAGGCGCCAGGCACATTTGATGTTACGCTGACTATAACAGATAACAATGGTTGTCAAGATGAATTAGTACAAGAATTGGTTTATGCGCCAGCACCTAATACGATCATTATTGAACCGTCCCGCTTTATTGGGTGTGTACCGGCTGAAATTTTCTTTGACAACCTTACATTTCCCATTGATGAAACCTATGATATAACCTGGGATTTTGGAGACGGTAGTGATGGCGATAATGTCTTTGATATCAGTCCAACAAATGTGTATGACGAACCTGGAGTTTTTACTGTTAGTGTTGATGTGATTTCTCCATTAGGTTGTTTTGCAACCAGGACTTTCCCCAACTTAATCAATGTGCAGGCAGGGCCACAAGCTGATTTTACTACATCGCCAAACTCAGAGTCGATAAGTATAAGTAATAATACAGTATCCTTTATTAACCAAACCGTAGGTGGAGTTGCTTATTTCTGGGATTTTGGTGATGGAGGAATAAGTTTTGAGCAGAATCCACAACACACTTTTCAGGATACAGGTATGTTTGACGTGCATCTATTGGCAACAAGTAGCAACGGTTGTACTGATACGATAACGCAGCTCATAGATGTAGTACCAGTAGCCAATTTGCAGTTTCCCAATGCTTTTACACCTAATGGAGATGGCAGTAATGATTTATTTAGAGGGAAGGGTGCTACAGAACTGATCAACGACTATGAGATCTTCATTTTTGACAGATTTGGTAAAATTGTTTTCAATTCAGAAAACTCATCGGAAGGGTGGAATGGTCAACACAATAATTCCGGCGCTGATCTACCTCCTGGAGTGTATATGTTTAGGGCTACATGGCGAGAGCCACGTGGAGATGAAGATTTTGCCGAAGGCGCAGCCACATTGGTCCGATAATTAGCGGAATTTAAGTAAAAAAGATGTCCAGAAACTATGACAAATTCCGTCACAAATGTGATTTTTTTTAAATATGTCGTGCTGATTCTTATTGGCATTTTCTTTAATACGACTATTAAAGCCAATCATTTAATAGGAGGAGACGTAATCTATAACTGTATAGGTCAAGATACTATTAACAATACGATTACGCTACGTGTCGAGTTCCAGCTATTCAGAGATAATCGATGTACTACCAATCCTACGACAAATGTAACATGTGCTTTTTTTGATGGTGATGGAAGAGGAGATACTCCAAACCCGGGTGCTGAATTTGGTGTGTATCGGTTCACTGGAGGAAGATGGATTTTTGTTCAAGATACGGATCCTCTATCTCCTCAGCCGATAGAGAATGTGCCACTGAATGAGTTGCCATGTTTGAGAGGAGATAGTGAAGCTGATGTAGAAATCGGGAGATATGTATTTGATATTACTTTACCCATAATAGATGATAACTACATGATAGCATATCAACGATGTTGTCGTGGAGAGAATATAAATAATCTGATCAATCCAACCAGCTTTGGTTCGGTGTTTTCAATCGAGCTAACACCAGAAGCCATGAGGAGTTGCAATAACAGTCCTGTCTTTAATGAGCCTCCTCCGTTACTTGTATGCGCTGGATTTGATTTAAGTTTTGATCACAGTGCAAGTGATATAGAAGGGGATTCCATTGTTTATGAATTTTGTATACCTCTCTCATCAGGAGGGAGCAACGGTAGAGCTTCACGCAATCAATGTAATGAGAGTCCTGTCCCGCTTCCTTCAGCTTGCTCGCCGGATGGATTTAGAGAAGTTCCCTTTTTATTTCCAGCTCATGAAGTGTCTGCACCATTGGGAGTAGGTCCTGATCAAGTTATTATTGATTCCCAAACTGGACAATTAACGGGGATTCCTTCAATATTAGGAGAACATGTAGTTGTCGTATGTGCAAATGAGTTTAGAGATGGCGTTTTATTGTCAAGAATAAGGCGTGAGTTCCTATATATCGTGTCAATATGTGAAACAACGGTTAACGCTGCCATAACAGCAGATCAGACAGATGGGACCAACTTCAATCTAATAAGTTGTGGCGATTTAGATGTGCAGTTCGACAATATAAGTACACGAGAAGAAGACATTATTACTAATGATTGGGTCTTCGATTTTGGTAATGGAGATGTAGAGATTTCTCAGGAGCAGGATCCACTGGTAACATTTCCGACGTTTGGCACTTTTGATGCGATGCTTGTGATTAATGAAGGCGTTCCAAACTGTACCGATAGTGCATTTATCACTGTACGAGTATTTCCAGGATTAGATGCTGAATTTCAAGCGACCTTTGATACTTGCGAGGCTGGACCAGTGCTCTTTACAGATATGAGCATGACCGATGACGTCAACTTCATCAATAATTGGACGTGGGATTACGATGATGGAAATTCTATATCTGGTCTTGATCAAAATCCACTGCATACGTATCGAGCGCCTGGAACATTTGATGTTTCCCTGACGATAACTGACAACAATGGATGTCAAGACGAATTGATTCAAGAACTAGTTTATGCCCCTGCACCAAATACGATTATTGTAGAACCGTCGAGATTCATCGGATGTGCGCCGGCTGAGATATTTTTTAATAATTTAAGTTTTCCGATCGATGAAACTTTTGACATTGTATGGGATTTTGGAGACGGTAGTGATGGTGATAATATATTTGATTTAAGCCCCGTCCATTTTTTTGAAGAACCTGGCGTATTTACAGTCAGTGTTGACATTGTTTCTCCGTTAGGATGTTTTGCGACAAGGACATTTCCTAATCTCATAAATGTTCAAGCCGGCCCAGAAGCTGATTTTACGACTTCGCCTGAGGCTGAGAATATAAGTATCTCTAATAGTACGGTATCTTTTATTAATCAAACCGTAGGTGGAGTTGCTTACTTCTGGGATTTTGGTGATGGAGGAATAAGTTTTGAGCAGAATCCACAACACACTTTTCAGGATACAGGTATGTTTGACGTGCATCTATTGGCAACAAGTAGCAACGGTTGTACTGATACGATAACGCAGCTCATAGATGTAGTACCAGTAGCCAATTTGCAGTTTCCCAATGCTTTTACACCTAATGGAGATGGCAGTAATGATTTATTTAGAGGGAAGGGTGCTACAGAACTGATCAACGACTATGAGATCTTCATTTTTGACAGATTTGGTAAAATTGTTTTCAATTCAGAAAACTCATCGGAAGGGTGGAATGGTCAACACAATAATTCCGGCGCTGATCTACCTCCTGGAGTGTATATGTTTAGGGCTACATGGCGAGAGCCACGTGGAGATGAAGATTTTGCCGAAGGCGCAGCCACATTGGTCCGATAATTAGCGGATTTTAAGTAAAATAATATTTACATTTGCAGCCATTTTAAAATCTGACGTTATGGATGCAGTTAAGTTGGTCGAGCAAAAGTTGATGACAACTAATGAATTTGTTAAGTTTTCACCAGGAGATAATATCTCGGTTAGTTATAAGATTGTAGAGGGAGCTAAAGAGCGAATTCAGGTTTTCAAGGGTGATGTAATAAAGTTTAGAGGAGAAGGAGGCCAAAAGATGTTTACTGTTCGTAAGATGTCAGGAAGCTACGGAGTAGAGAGAATCTTCCCTTACCACTCACCAAGTATCGTAGACGTAAAGATCAATAAGAGAGGGAAAGTCCGTAGAGCAAAGCTCTATTATTTACGTGAACTCGTAGGTAAGAAAGCTAAGATCAAAGAGAAAAAGCAAGGTACCAAGTAGTATGATCTCAATTAATAGGGTAGACGTGTCTCGTTGGAAAGCCCCTATTTCAATATTCATCTTACACAGATATGTAGTCGGAGCACTAGTGTTAGTAGTCGCTACAGTCGCTTGTGTTGAAGACAAATCAACTGAAGTCGATATTAAAGGATTTTGGGAAATTGCCGAAGCCTTTAGAAACAACAAGCCTACATTGACTCTCGAGAATGCTTTCATCAATATAGAGAGTGATAGTACATTGACTACTAATCTATTGAGGAAAGAAGTCCAATCAGATTATACTCGAATAAATGACAAGATCCGCCAAGTTTCACCAGAGTTCATAGAATATCAGATCGTGAAACTTACTAATGATTCTTTAGAACTGCATACGGAAATCCGTGGGTATGACTTTAATTTCATACTTCTAAAAAGAGACTCAATTACAGCTGAATAACAGTTCAGCATAGATTTAAAATAATCGTTAATTTTGCAACACTTTTAATCCCCCGAGCTATTGATTAGCAAGCGGGGGTATGGTTTAACCAATTAAATTATTAACACATGCCTGTAAAGATCAGATTGGCCCGAAGAGGTCGACGCAAACAACCTTATTACCATATTATAGTAGCCGATGCTCGTGCTCCGAGAGATGGTAAGTTTATTGAGAAAATCGGAAGCTATAATCCGATGACTAAGCCTGCCACTATCGAGCTCGATAGAGAAAAGGCATTTGAGTGGCTCAATAAAGGTGCTCAACCTACCGATACGGCAAGAGCGATACTGCGATTCAAAGGTGTAATGTATAAGAAACACCTACAACGAGGCGTAACAAAAGGAGCGCTTACTCAGGAACAAGCCGATGCTAAGTATCAAGAATATGTTGATGTAAAAGAAGCAAAAATAGCAGAGAGGTTTGAAGCTACTAGGATAGAGAAGGAGGCTTATCACAAAATGGTCTTTGGTTCTCCTAAGAAGAAAGCAGTTGAGCACAAAGCCGAAGAGGGTGCGCTTGCAGAGTTCCAAGAAGGAGCATCTTCAGAAGAAGAATAAAATTATTTTGATAGGACTGACCAGTTAGTCAGTCCTATTATTTTGTGCATCTGTCGTCGGGAAACAAAGAAATATCATGATCGATTTAGAGAAAAAATATAGTGATAAGCTTAAGGCCATAGAGTCTGAAATTCAAAGTTCAGAACTATTGACCCAATACTTAGATGAAGAGGATGAACAGTTCTATAATCAACTAAAAGAAGCTTTTGAACCTCAAATCGATGAACTTCATAATGAGGTAGCTCAGAATGATCCTCTTCAACTTGTATCGTTGGAGGAACACATTTGCGATCCCATGTTAGAAGGATTGTTCTTACCTAGAGTATTGGGCTATTCGGTGCTTCGAGGGGCTCTTAACGATCAGTTCAAATATATTAGACCTCAAGAGCATTTTAAAATGATACTCTTGGCCATATGCAATTCATCAAATTTTGACTTGTTGAGTCAAAGAATAGGACAAACCGTCGAGATTGGTTTTGCCTTATCAAGCGATATTTGGATAACTAACCTAATCGCTGAGATTTCCAATAAGCACGTCAAGACATTCTTGCACGACCTTAAGCTTGTTAAATATCGAGATATCAGAAGTCGCCATCTCGGATATCAGAGGTATAGCAGACAGTTCATTAAATTCAATTATCTGACTGCTGAGAAACCTACTTCTTCAGCTTTATTGAAGATTGACATTCAATCTATCCTCAATTTTCTGAATTATAGAGCATCTATCGGAAGTGAAGCTGGGAAGAGTGTATATGACTACATATCGGAAATTTTATCGGATGCTTCACTAGGTAATCATGAAGAGCATTTAGAAGTAGTGATATTAATTGCTTCTTACTTTGATCTTAAAGACGCTGAAAAAGCCTTGGCGGCAGAGCGCCTAAGTGCTTATGTCGAGATGGGTGAAGAAGAAGAGATGCTATTTGCTGCTGTTAAGAATATGCAGACAGGGCAATTAGGCCTTAAAGAGGCTGATTATCGACGTATAGGCGAAATAGTGGGCAAAACTACTTCTAAGGACTTAAAAGAGTTCCTGGGCTGCGTAACGCAGATTGATGGTATCGGTTATATCAACTCAGATGCCATAGAAATAACTCGCAACTATTATAATAAGAATAAGGGCCTCTCTAAGCAGAATCAATGCATGAGGAACAACATCGGCTATAAGTTCAAAAGATTTATTGCGGCCCTCAACCCTCAAGACTTTCAAGAGTATTTTGAGCTGAATAAAACCTTTACGGTCTACATGAATATCTTCTCTAACGAGAAGTTTAATCAAGGTATCAAGGAGATGTCTATGCGATATGTTCGTACGTTATTAAGAACCTATACCGAAAAACGAAGTAAGGATTATCAGGATATCAAGAAGTTCGTTCAGGCGACATTCGTTGACCTCGGGTTTCTCAATGAGAAGCAAATCAAAGAACTCTTCAAAACGAAGAGGGTTAAGACTGCTAAATAGTCATTAGTCATAGCACTTGAGGACTTAGTCTAAAAAACCAGCCACACCGCATATAAGTAGACTTACTTGTGGATTTAAATTATTCATAAGATTTTCATACCGTGACTCGAGCACTATATCATTATACTAAATCATTCGCCTATATCAAGGAAATAGGAGGCAGACGCTACTTCTTTTACTCTGGTGTGATTGGATTAACGCTTTTTGCAATTATGTTTTTAGTTGTGAGATATAGCTATAGCGCTATTTCTGATTTCACATTGGGGATATTCTCAATTGAGAATGGCATAGTCAATACAATTGCAGATTTTTTATCAGGAGCACTCCTGTCAGTATTATTCTTGATCATCTTCAAACATCTCATACTTATTTTTACTGCACCGCTGATGAGCAGACTTTCTGAGGAGATAGAATCTCATTACAGCAATGAAGACTACGCAGCGGGTAACTTATTGACGGATTTTTTGCGAGGTATGCGCATAGCCTTGCGCAATATCATCCGAGAATTGTTTTACACAGCCATTGTGCTATTGCTCGCCTTGATTCCGTTGTTAGGATGGATTAGCTCTCCTTTTTTGATCGCTATACAAGGCTATTATGCCGGTTTTGGAAATTTTGACCTGTGGGCAGAACGCCACTTTACCTACAAGGGCACAGTAGATTACATGAAAGACCACAAGCTTATGCTTACAGTTAATGGTAGCATATTTCTTTTGCTATTGGCTATACCGATCGTCGGGCCAATCATAGCACCTCCTTTGGCCACTGCCGCAGCCACTATGCATGCTATGGAATTAAGAAATCCAAGATTGCAAACAGTCTAAGAAGTGATATTAGTAGAGGTGATCATATAACCTATCCCTCTGATAGTTTTGAGGTCTATGACCTTATTGGGATCTTTCTGTATGAATTTCCTCAGGTTAGAGACGTAATTGTCAATAGTCCTGGGATTGCTATTATGATCCAATCCCCATAGATGTACGATGAGATCTTCTCTCCGGACTGCCGTGTTCTTATGAGTCAACAGGTAGTCGAGGAGTTCTGCTTCTTTGGCGGTCAGGTATAAGAGCTCTCCATTGAGTTCTAAAGTGTAGTTTCGCTTATTGTATTGTATAGAGCCTAGCGATACGCTACTAGCTGATTCAATTGTAGTCGATTGAGATTGATAGAGTTTTATGATCTTATTTACCTTGAGAAGTAACTCCTCCAGGTTAAATGGCTTGGTGATATAATCGTCCGCACCAGACCTCAATCCTTTAATCCTATCAGACGATTGACCCAAAGCACTCATCATGAGAATTGGTATTTCTGGATGGTTCTTTTTCAATCGCTGACACAACTCAATACCACTGGAGTCAGGTAGCATTACATCGAGAAGGACTAAGGCCGGCTTTTTCTTTATCACTTGACTCCAGGCCTCTTTAGCAGTTTCTGTGGTCATACTCAGGTATGCTTCTAACTGTAGGTTAACCTCGAGCAAGTGCGCGATATGCGGCTCATCCTCAACTATGAGTATATATGGATCATGAGTTGTCACCCGCAGGAAGTTTTATGTTCACAATTGTCCCTCTTGGCAGGTTATCTCTGATGACCATTGTGCCTTTTAATTCTTCCACCAGTCTCTTAACAATATAGAGCCCCAATCCTGTCCCTTTTTGAGTGCGTACATTCTCATCATTACTCCTATAGAACCGATCCAAAACTTTGGATTTTTCATTGTCAGAGATGCCAATGCCTTGATCGGCCACAGCTAGACTGAGGTGATTCTCTGATGCCGCCAAGTCAATCTCAACTGGCATGCTTGCTTCGCTATACTTGGTTGCATTTTCTATCAGATTGTCAAGTATGATTCTTAAAGCAGATTGATCGGTCTTATAGGTTGGACGGACTAAGTCAACATTTATATTGTAGGAGCGATTGGATAGTTGTTTGTATTCGGTGACTATACGGGATACCATACTATGTAAATCTACATCTTCATAATATACTTTAAATCGATCATTGTCGAAGTTGGCTGATATCAAGACATTCTCGACCATTCTCTCCAATCTATCCGTATCGAGAACTGCACGATCCATCAGAAGCTTCTTCTGACCTTCTTTTAGGCCTGGCCTTAGTAATGTTTGTAAAGCTAACTTGATCGCCGCTATTGGCGATTTAAGCTCATGAGAGATGCTGAGCAAGAAATTGTTTTGGCTGTTTATATTTTGGATTTCTTTGGCTACACTTCTATAGATAAGGCCAATGCCTAATAGTACAGAGATCGCCAACACAACGCCTTCTCCAATGATCATGATTGACTGGCGCTGTTGTTCATCTTCGATAAGAGCTAACTGCTCTATGTCATCAGTGCTTGAGCGCATTGCGAGATAGTAATCATTATTTTTCTTGAAGAGTAGATACCCCCACCAGCTAATTGCTACAAGGATGTATGCCATGATTAATATGGGAATCCAGCGCTTCATGATGTCTAAGACATGATTTGGTCTAATCCAGCCTTGATGATTTCTATGGCATAATCTAAGTCAGAATAACTGTGTGCTCCGGAGACGAAGCCTACTTCATACCCCGATGGCCCTAAGTAAATCCCGTGGTCCAGCAGATAAGCATGGAGTTTTTTGAAATACTCCATCTTGCTTGAATCTATTTGATCAGAAGACAAGATCCGCTTCGATGAAAATGAGATCCAAAAGATTGAACCAATCTGTGTTATATGTACTTCGTGCCCTTTGGCTTGGGCATGCTCATTTATCTGTTTGGCAAGATATGCTGTTTTACTATCGAGACTTTCATAAAACCCTTCGGTTAGGCACTTGGCTAAGCTCGCAAATCCGGCCGACATGGCTACGGGATTGGCGCTCAAGGTGCCAGCTTGATAAACTGGCCCATCTGGGGAAACATGGCTCATGATATCTGCTCGACCACCAAATGCGCCTACCGGTAGCCCGCCTCCTATAATCTTACCAAATGTCAGTAAATCTGGCTCTATAGAATAGTATCCAGCAGCTCCTTCGAATTGTACTCTGAAACCCGATATCACTTCATCAAAGATCAATAGGACATCATAATCGTCGCACAGTTTCCGCAACCATACTAAGTAATTTTGGTCTTGTAGCAGCAA
>CAZJTO010000047.1:6268-13398 GCA_964548935.1 uncultured Saprospiraceae bacterium | reverse complement strand
ATCACCAAGATCAATGGTGCTCGCACGCGATCAATGGAAGGCATGTTAAGCTTACTCAATCACTTTGAGCCAGGAGACGAGGTTCAACTTACAGTAATGAGAGGAGATCAAGAAAAGACATTGAAGATGACTTTAGGTCAAAGACCTGGGCAATTCAGATAAGTATTATATCCATAAACAGTAGAATCATAAGGCCCGAGCATTTGCTTAGGCCTTTTTTGATAATTGTCTACACACTCGACTTGAGCTTCTTTCGTAAAGCAAAAAGCTCATCTCTAAATTGTGCTGCGCTGATGAAGTCGAGTTCTTTAGCTGCTTTCTTCATCTTGCGTTCTGTTTCCTCTATGAGCTTGTTCAGTTGATCTTTGGACATATAGGCAATGACAGGATCAGCAGCTACTGATATATCGTCTGGTTCTATATATGCCCTGCCTTTTTTGCCTCTGATATCGAGTATTGATTTTTGATTCATGATTTCCTCCTTGGTCTTGCTGATCGTGGTCGGAGTGATGCCATGCTTCTCATTATAGGCAATTTGCACAGAGCGGCGTCGATTGGTCTCGTCGATCGTGATCTGCATACTCTCCGTGACCTTATCTGCATAGAAGATCACCATGCCATTAGAATTACGTGCCGCACGCCCTGCAGTCTGCGTCAGTGATCGGGCATTACGTAGGAAGCCCTCCTTATCTGCATCAAGTATGGCAACAAGAGACACTTCTGGCATATCGAGCCCCTCTCGCAATAGGTTGACACCTACTAATACATCAAATCCCCCCAGCCGGAGATCTCTGATAATTTCTACTCGTTCAAGAGTGTCTACCTCCGAGTGTATATAGCGTACTTTGACGTTGAGTTTTTGGAGATACTTAGTCAGCTCCTCGGCCATGCGCTTAGTCAGCGTCGTCACCAGCACTCGTTCATCCGCTTCGATCCGCAATTGGATCTCCTCGAGGAGATCGTCGATCTGATTGATGCTCGGTCTGACCTCAATAGGTGGGTCCAGTAGGCCAGTAGGTCGCACGATTTGTTCTACTACTAGGCCTTCAGTCTTCTCGAGTTCGTACTCTCCAGGTGTTGCACTGACATATATGATCTGATTAGTCAATCCTTCGAATTCATCAAAATTCAATGGCCTGTTATCCAGAGCTGAAGGCAATCTAAATCCATAGTTCACCAAGTTGATCTTGCGAGCTCGATCTCCACCCCACATCCCTCTTACTTGAGGTAGAGTCACATGACTCTCGTCAATGACCATGAGATAGTCATCAGGAAAATAATCCAACAAGCAAAATGGCCGAGTCCCAGGATTGCGACCATCAAAAAAGCGCGAATAGTTTTCTACGCCGTTACAGTAGCCCAACTCACGCATCATTTCTACATCAAATGTGACACGCTCCTTGATGCGTTTGGCCTCGATGTAGCGCCCTTCTTGCTCAAAGAATTTTTCGTGATTATCCAATTCCATCTCAATCTGGCGCAAGATCATCTTGAGTTTGTCTTTGGGGGCGATGTACAGATTAGCCGGAAAGATTGCCGCATCATTCATCGCCATGATGCGCTTACCACTCTCGATTTCTATCTGCTCGACCTCTTCGATCTCATCTCCAAAAAATACAATTCGATAGCCATAATCTACATACGGCAGATTGATATCTACAGTATCGCCTTTTACCCGAAAAGAGCCCCTCTTAAACTCGGCAGCCGACCGGCTATATAAGCTCTCTACTAGCTGATAGAGTAACCTATTGCGTGATATCGTCTGACCTTTCTGGATCCGTATGATCCCCCCTGCCAGATCTTCAGGGTTGCCCATCCCATAGATACAAGAGACAGAGGCAACAATAATCACATCCCGACGACCTGACAGCAGACTGGACGTAGCTCGCAGTCTGAGCTTGTCCACCTCATCATTGATACTGAGGTCTTTTTCGATATACGTATCACTGGTAGAGATATAGGCTTCTGGTTGATAATAATCATAGTAGGATACGAAGTACTCAACAGCATTGTCTGGAAAAAATTCACACAACTCACTATACAGCTGTGCTGTCAGTGTCTTGTTATGGGTCAATACGAGGGTCGGACGATTCAAGGTGGCAATGACATTGGCCATGGTAAAGGTCTTGCCAGAGCCTGTAACCCCCAGCAAAACTTGTGCCTCCTCACCAGTATCTACCCCATTGATCAGCTGATCAATAGCCTGAGGCTGGTCGCCTGTCGGAGTATAATTGGAGGTTAACTTAAACGTCATAGAAAGAACCCTTACTAGCTTACTTCAACAATACCAAAATCACACACACCACGATCACAACAAACAATCCATTCAGGAAGATCATATAGGCTCTTCTGATGATCTGATACTTGCGGGATACGATGCGTCCTACGTGAAATATATCTTGCAAGACAAACTCTGCCAGGCCCTCTCTTGAGCTCACTGTACTCTGATAATATGCCCTAAATTCTTGTGGGTTCATCTTAAAGAAGTTGCCAAAGAAAAATGGACTTGGCACATTCGAATTACTATATATCGTCTTACCATAATCGAGACTTATTGGCTGCAATGCCTTGGCCGATAGATATAAGGTCGTCGTACATGTCACAGCAATAAGAATCAGAGGAATATAGTAGAGCTCTTCGACGACCTGATCAAGATTGGCAATGATGGCAGGAATCAAGATTGTAATCATGATCGCATTAAGAGACATTAGGACACTAGCCTTTTGATCAGCGATCTTAATACGCTCGATATTGTTGCGGCTCGTTGTCCTGATATGATTCAACGTCTTCTTATCGACCTGATATTGATTGCCGATGTTCGACTCTTCAATATTTTCTGTTTTTGCTTCCATATGGTCGTATAAAATTACAGGCTTTCTACTTATTAGTGCTTTACTTCAAATATTCCTTCGTCTATATCTCCAATTATTCGCGATAGTTTTGACTGAGCCATTATCTTTACGTCTGTATTCGAGAGCCTACGTCTTTAAAACCAGTCTGTTTTAACAAGTTCATAGTTTAGTCATATGATTAAGATTACTTTCCCTGATGGTGCCAAAAGGGAATACGAGTCAGGTACAACTTCCATGGATATAGCTAAGTCAATCAGTGAAGGACTTGCTCGCAATGTTCTATCGGCAGAGGTTAATGGTGAGGTGTGGGATGCCTCAAGACCAATACATGAGGACTCCAAGGTTAAATTTTTTACGTGGAAAGATCAAGAGGGTAAAAAGACCTTTTGGCACTCTTCGGCTCACCTAATGGCTGAGGCAATCGAAGCACTATATCCAGGTACTAAGTTTGGTATTGGGCCCGCTATCGAAAACGGGTTTTACTATGACATAGATATGGGCGATAAGGTCTTGTCAAGCGATGAGTTTGGTAAGATTGAAGCTAAGATGAAAGAGCTCGCAGGCCAGAAGAATGAATTCATACGGACAGACGTCTCTAAGGCCGATGCTGTAAAATATTTCTCTGACAAGGATGACGAGTACAAGCTCGAGCTAATAGATGGTCTTGAGGATGGATCGATCACGTTTTATCAACAGGGTAATTTCACTGATCTCTGTCGAGGACCACATATCCCTAATACTGGGAGCATAAAAGCGATTAAGCTGATGAGTTTGGCAGGGGCGTACTGGCGCGGTGATGAGAGTCGCAAGCAGATGACTCGGATATACGCAGTCGCCTTCCCAAAGAAAAAAGAACTGACTGAATACCTCGAGCTATTAGAAGAGGCTAAAAAGCGAGACCACCGCAAGCTGGGTGCCGAATTGGAGTTATTCATGTTTTCAGAAAAGGTCGGTGCAGGACTCCCAATATGGCTGCCAAACGGAACCGCACTTAGGACCAGGCTAGAGGACTTCCTCAAAAAAGAACAGATCAAGCGAGGATATAAGCCCGTAATTACGCCTCACCTCGGCAAAAAGGAGCTCTACATCACCTCAGGACACTATGCGAAGTACGGTGAGGATAGCTTCCAGCCGATACACACTCCCCGTGAAGGAGAAGAGTTCTTACTCAAACCTATGAACTGCCCACACCACTGTGAAGTGTACGGACATAAACCAAGGTCATATCGAGATCTCCCGATCCGTATTGCAGAGTTCGGTACAGTGTATCGTTATGAGCAGAGCGGAGAGTTACACGGCCTCACTCGCGTGAGAGGATTTACGCAAGACGATGCCCATATCTTCTGTACAGACGATCAAGTGAAACAAGAATTTCTCAATGTGTTAGAGTTAACACAGCATGTACTTGAGAAATTAGGATTTGACAACTATACAGCGCAAATCTCACTACGAGACCCTGAGAACAAAGAAAAATATCTCGGTTCTGATGAATCTTGGGATAAAGCTGAACAGGCCATCATCGAAGCAACAAGCGAAGTAGACCTTGAAACAGTCACAGAATTAGGCGAAGCGGCATTCTATGGCCCCAAGCTAGACTTCATGGTCAAAGATGCACTGGGTAGATCATGGCAGTTAGGAACAATACAGGTTGATTACCAACTGCCGGAGCGATTTGAGCTAGAGTATACAGGCAGTGACAATGCACCGCATAGACCTGTGATGATACACCGAGCACCATTTGGTTCTATGGAGCGATTCATTGGAGTACTTACAGAGCATTGTGCCGGACGATTTCCACTGTGGTTGACGCCAGATCAATATGCACTCCTGCCCATTTCAGATCGATTTAACGACTTGTGTAAAGAGATACAGATTAAGCTGAGTGAGCACGATATCAGGGGAGTGGTAGATGATAGAACAGAATCCATAGGCCGCAAGATTAGAGATACTGAACTCAAGAAGATTCCTTTCATGCTAATCATCGGCGATAAGGAGGCAGAGTCAGGTCAAGTCTCAGTGCGTAAGCAAGGTGAAGGAGACTTAGGCTCTAAGACGATTGAGGAGTTTGTGACATTCTTTCAATCTCAATTGTAGTTATGAATCTCAATCCTAAGCGGTACTTAATTACATCTGCCTTGCCCTACGCTAATGGTCCCTTGCATATCGGACACTTAGCGGGAGCTTATCTATCTGGGGATATCTATGCTAGATTCTTACGCTCAATGGATAAGGATGTTGTCTATGTCTGTGGCTCCGATGAGCACGGTGCTGCAATCACCATCAAGGCGCTCAAAGAGAAAAAGAATCCCAAAGAAATCATTGATACTTATCATGAACTCTTTAAAGAGGCGTTCAGTGAAATGGGGATTTCCTTCGACATCTATCACCGAACGTCGGCAGAGATACATCACGAGACCTCGCAAGAATTCTTCAGAACACTGCATGAGAAAGGAGAGTTCATCGAGAAAGAGTCGGAGCAATACTATGATTCCGAAGCGAAACAATTTTTAGCGGATCGCTACATTACTGGCACGTGTCCTAAATGCAATCACGACAGTGCCTATGGAGATCAGTGTGAAAACTGTGGCAGCTCATTGAGCCCTACAGAACTGATCAATCCAAGATCTACCCTTTCGGGTTCTGAGCCAACATTGAAAACCACCAAGCACTGGTTTTTACAATTAGACAAATATGAAGAGTGGCTCAAGACTTGGATCTCAACAGGGCAGAAAGATGGTGAGCAGCTACATGACCCAGCAAGCTGGAAAAATCACGTCCTTGGTCAGTGTAAGTCTTGGCTAGAGGGAGGACTACACCCTCGAGCAATGACGAGAGACCTAGACTGGGGCGTCGATGTGCCACAAGAGATCGAAGGTGCCGAGGGCAAAAAGCTATATGTCTGGATGGATGCTCCCATAGGCTATATCTCTGCTACTAAGCAGTGGGCCCTAGACAATGATAAAGACTGGCGACCATATTGGCAGGATAAAGACACCTCTCTGGTACACTTCATCGGCAAGGACAATATCGTATTCCATTGCCTAATATTCCCTGCTATCCTTAATGCCCATGGTGAGTACATTCTCCCACAAAATGTGCCCGCCAACCAGTTTGTTAACCTAGAAGGAGATAAACTATCAACTTCTCGTAATTGGGCGGTTTGGGTGAATGATTATGTGAAAGAGTTGCCAGGCAAACAAGATGAGTTGCGCTATCACATGATCAAAAACATGCCTGAACAAAAGGATAGTGAGTTCACCTGGAAGGGCTTCCAAGATAGCGTCAACAATGAACTGGTTAACAACCTGGCCAACTTCGTCAATAGGGTAATCGTCCTGACTAATAAATATTACGACGGCGTTATTCCCGCTTACGATCTCAACATAGACTTTGTCAGTCCATCAACACAACAGTTTGATGGATATCACGATGGTGAGATGCTTCAGTTACATGATGACTTACAGGACTTGAACCAGTGTATCAGAACCTATGACTTCAGAGGGGGCTTACGCAAATTAATGGAGATCAGTAGTCAAGGTAATCAGCTGTTGCAGTTTAATGAGCCCTGGAAAAAAGTGAAGCTTGAAGCATATGATGGTTTGGTAAAGGTCATTATGAATCTCGCCAATCAATATGTTGCAGCACTCAGTGTTGCCATGTACCCATTCATGCCATTTTCTTCTGACAAGCTCAGAGATATTCTCAACCTGCCACGTATAGAGGGGCAAGGTGAGATGATTAAGCTACTGGTGGCTCTAGCAGAAGGTGAAGATCTAATATCATCAGGGCATCAGATCGGCAAACCGACACATCTATTCAGCAGAATCGATGATGAAGTAATTAATCAGCAAATTAAAAAACTCAAGCAAAGTGCTGTATCCAACACGGCAGCGAGCACCGATGCTGCTCCAATTAAAGACACCATACAATATGATGACTTTATGAAGATGGACATCCGAGTTGCTGAGGTGCTTAGCGCTAAGCGAGTGCCCAAGACGGATAAACTGATGGAGCTCCAACTAAGCTTAGGGACAGAAACGAGGACTGTGGTATCCGGTATCGCCGAACACTTTACCACAGAGGAGGTTGTCGGCCGTAAGGTGAGCTATCTCGCTAATCTCGCTCCACGAAAATTGAGGGGCGTACTATCATCAGGCATGATTCTCATGGCAGAAGATCAAACTGGCAAGCTCAGTTTCGTCGATCCGGGAACAGATGCTGAGTCAGGTAGTATCATCCGATAATCACATATCTTTAGCGATATGTATGTGCCGAAGC
>CAZJTO010000047.1:3441-6168 GCA_964548935.1 uncultured Saprospiraceae bacterium | reverse complement strand
GCCTATATCTCATCGTCGTGGTATGATCACGTCAATGTGCCCACATGGAACTATATCGCTGTGCATGTTTATGGTCGAGCAACTTTGCTTACTGGAGAGGACCTGTATCACTCTATAGAAAACATGGTCAACAAATATGAGTCAGGACGTTCCGATCGATTTCGACTCAAAGACTTTAGTCAACAAGAACTCGATGCTCATCTTAATGGATTAGTAGGATTTAAGATCAGTATAGATCGTGTCGAGGCCGCTTATAAGCTGAGTCAAAACAGAAAGGATAGAGATTACAAAGAGATTATATCACAGCTCCGACAAGGCGGTAGCGATCTCGAATTGGTCATAGCACAACAAATGGAAGAACTGCGTTGAGGATATTACTGATCATATTATTGGCATCCCTTTTCCTTAGTCCCTCGATTGAAGGACAGATACCTCATAGCACACATACTAAACTGAGCATCCTTACCTGTAGTCCAGGCAGTAGTATTGATGAGACGTTTGGGCACGCAGCCATACGACTAAGAGATGACAGCTTGGGATATGACTCAATCATCAATTATGGTGTCTTTAGCCCTGATACCGAAAACTTCGCCCTTAAGTTCCTTAGAGGTAAGCTGCTATATGCTGTCGGAGGAGGAAGGTTTAGTTCATTTTATAGGAGTTATGAGGCCTCACAGCGTGATATCAGAGAACAAGTCTTGAATCTTTCTCCCGAGGAGGTCGCTAACATATTATCTGCGATACAGGAGAATCTCAAACCCGCAAACCGCAATTACTATTACGACTTCTATTTTGACAATTGCGTTACTCGAATACGGGATGTGCTGGCCGATCATGTCGACGGTATAGACTATCCTACTGAGACCTTTGAAACGCTCACTTTCAGAGACTTGATACACGAGTATACAGATCGGATGCCATGGACACAGTTTGGCATGGACCTGATCCTGGGATCTGATAATGATCACTTGACAACCGTCCCGGATCAGATGTTTTTACCAGACTATTTTGAATCGTACCTGTCAAGTACAACTACAGCACGAGGTAACCTCATTGCATCAGAGCAGACTGTTCTCGCTTATCCCAGCACGCTCAGTCCACCCCCCTTACTAACCCCGACAGTTGTATTCTCGATTCTGTTAGTGATTGAAATTATCTTTTTCATATTGCTATATGTCTCTGGAGAGTCCGATGGTTGGAAGAGCCTCGATAGAATTTGGTTTGTACTTACGTTTATTTGCGCACTGATCTTTCTATTCATGTGGTTTATGACAGATCATGAGGTTTGTCGCAACAACTGGAACTTGCTCTGGACGACACCGTGGATTTTGATCTATTATTTTATGCGTGGAAATTCACCAATAAAGAAGGGACTGGCCCTTATGACCGTAGTGTCTTGTGTTATTGTAATCTTAAGTCCATGGGTATTACCACAACAATTTCCAACGGGTGTCGTATTGATAGCGTCAATTAGCTTGATTAAAGGATTACGACTTATGGGCCTCTTTAAAATTTTAGACAAAGTTATCCGTCACGGTGCGGTTACTACCGCTATGGTGCTTCTTACTATAGTTGGCTTTAGCCAAGAGAAAATAGGAGGCCTAACCGTGGTTGCACCTCCTTCAGAATACGAAACTGATCCTATGCCTGCTGTCGCAGCGGTAAATGCGAATTGGATCGCACTTGTGCCATTTGCATTTAACAGCACCAGTAACCCGAAGGTCAGCTACGGCTCAAGTCGACAGTGGTGGGGAGAGCGCAAGGAAGGGGTCATAGAATCCATCCGTCTTGCTAAAGCTCAAGGCTTGCATGTCATGCTCAAGCCACAAGTGTGGATGCGAGGAGCTTGGGTAGGAGATATGAATTTTGATAAAGAATCGGATTGGAAAATATGGGAAGACTCCTTTCGAGATTATATCATGATTTTTGTCGATATCGCTATAGAACATGATGTAGAGATGCTCTGTGTCGGTACAGAATTCAGAAAGGCCGTCAAGGAGCGCGAGCAGTTCTGGAGAAATCTAATCACAGAAATCAGGTCAAAATATAATGGCAAACTCACATACTCGGCCAATTGGGATGACTACGAGAAAGTGCCTTTTTGGGACATGCTAGACTACATCGGCATCTCTGCCTACTTCCCATTAAGCGATTATGACACCCCTAACCGGCTATATCTCTCATATAGATGGAATAAAGTAGTTAACAAGCTTGAGAAGTTCTCTAAGAAAAACGGTCGTCCTATACTATTTACGGAGTATGGATACCTCAGCGTTGATGGTGCTGCCGGCAAGACATGGCTCTTAGAAAAGAAAGTTCATGATCTGGATATCAACGAAAAAGCTCAAGCCAATGCTCTTGGCGCCTTATATAGTTCATTTTGGGACGAAGATTGGTGGATCGGTGGATTCCTGTGGAAGTGGTTCCCCAATGGTCATGGCCATGAGGGTTATCCAGAACGAGACTATACACCACAAGGCAAGTTAGGAGAGAAGGTTGTCGCTAAGTGGTACGACAAAACAGATGGAGAATAATGCGTAGAATAAGTAGCGCCTCAAAGATTCTTGCGTTAATAGAAAAATATAAAGCTGAAGGCAAAAGCGTAGGGTTTACGCCAACGATGGGAGCACTTCACGCTGGTCATCACTCCTTGATCAATTTATCCAAAGCGCAAAATGACATCACTGTCTGCAGCATATTCGTCAATCCTACGCAGTTCAATAATGC